>DAHWQF010000059.1 GCA_027334785.1 Acidimicrobiaceae bacterium | reverse complement strand
CGGCCAGCTGCTCGCGGGCAACCACATCGAGCAGGTGGTAGAGGTACAGCCCGACGCCGTCACAGAGCACCCGGGCATAGTTGGCGAGCTGGCGGCAGTACTCGACGAGCCTGTCGCGCAGGTCAAGGCGGCGATCGCCAACCCCCAGTACTCCCCCTACCAGCCGGTGCCGGTGGCAGAAGGCGTGAGCAACTCGGTCGCGCTCTCTATCTACGAAAACCAGAAGCTGTTACCTGGCGTTACCGTGACGGCCGAGCCTGTCCGCTACTACCCTTACGGTTCGCTCACGGCCAACATCGTCGGCTACGTGAGCCAGATCACCGGCTCGGAGTACAGCGCCGACAAGTCCCAGATGTGCGCCAAGGGGATCCCCTGCTACACGACGACCTCTCAGTTTGGCCAAGCGGGGATCGAGGCAAGCATGGAGAAGTACTTGCGCGGCATCCCGGGCAAGGAGGTCGAGGAGGTTAACGCCCAGGGCCAGGTCCTCGGTGTTGCTAGCTACACGCCCCCCGTAGCCGGGGACAGCATCGTCCTTTCGATCTCGCTGACAGACCAGCGGGCGGCGATGACCGCCCTGCAAGACTGGACCAAAAACGCCCGTACCCAGGTTGACCCGGCGAGCGGGCACCTGTACCGGTCGCCAGCGGCCGCCATGGTCGTCGAAAACCCTCGCAACGGCCAGCTCCTCGCCCTCGCCACCTATCCGGATTTCAACCCCTCCGACTTCATAGGAGGGATCAGCCAGGCAAAGTGGAATTACTACAACAACCCCGCCAACCATTTCCCTCTCGAGGACCGGGCCATCTCCCTCGCCACCGAGACGGGCTCGGCCTTCAAGCTGATCACCGCGACGGCCGATCTCGACTACGGCCTCCGTAGCCCTTACTACTACTATCACGACTTGGGCGGCATCACCGTAGGCGGCCAGACCTTCCATGACAACGCGAATGTCTCGCTCGGCTACGTCGACTTGCAGCAGGCGATCACCGAGTCCGACGACGCCTACTTCTACTCGCTCGGGTACCAGTTCTGGCAGATGTGGGTCAACGACAAAAACCACCCTGAGTACCTCCAGAAGATCGCGGCCGAGTACGGCCTTGGCAAATACACGGGCGTGGCCCTGCCGGGAGAGGCACCGGGGATCGTGCCGAGCCAGCAGGTGCTCACCAAGGAGCACGCGCAGTACCCCAAGGCCTACCCCAACTCGTACTTCGACCCTGGCCAGGAGATCCAAGAGGCCATCGGCCAAGGCCAGGACGAGGTGACCCCCCTTCAGCTCGCCAACGCCTACTCGGCCTTCGCCAACGGGGGCGCGCTCTATGTGCCCGCGGTCGCCCTCGCGGTGGAGGCCCCCGGGGCCAACGGCCGGCCCAACGGCAAGATCCTGAAGCTGTTCAGGCCGCAGGTGAAGAACCACGTCCAGATACCCAGCGCGGCGGACCGGGCAGCCATGCTCGCCGGCTTCGAGGGTGTGACGGCCAACCCGTCGGGCACGGCCTACGGGGCTTTCCAGAACTTCCCTCTCTCCAAGTACCCGGTGGCGGGCAAGACCGGTACTGCCCAGGTGGGCCCCTACTACAACCAGGTGGGCTGGCCCAAGTACATACAGGACACGTCCGTCTTCACGAGCTTCGCACCCGCCACCAGCCCGCGCTTTGTTGTGGACGCCTTCTTCGAGCAGGCCGGCTACGGGGCTTGTACCGCGGCGCCGGCTGTAGCCCAGGAGTACTGGACGCTCTTCGGCCTCGATAAGCCAGGTGCTGGCCCGCCAGCCAGTGCCACCTCGACCATCCCGCCCGGTTGCTGATGGCTCTCACCACTACCGCCCCTCCGGCCCAGGCCAGCGCACCCCCCGCACCCCGGAGGGTGGCCACCAGCCCCGCTTGGCGTCACTTCGACCCGTTGCTCCTGCTCGCGGCGGGCGCCGTCACCCTCGTCGGGGTCATCATGGTGTACGCCACGACCCGCTACCCTCTGGCGCTGTCGGGGACAAACCCGAAGGCCGAGCTCGAGCGGCAGGCGATCTGGGCCGTCCTCGGTGTCGCCGCTTTCGCCGCCACGCTCGTGTTCGACTACAAGCGCTACCTGTCCTGGGCACCAGTCCTCTATGCAGGGTCCGTCTTGATGCTGGCAGCCGCGCTGGTCATCGGGCACAGGATCCTCGGGGCGCAGTCGTGGATCCAGGTCGGGCCCTTCCAGTTCGAGCCGTCCGAGTTCGCCAAGATCACCCTCACCCTGTCTCTGGCTGCCCTCCTCGCCGGCCGCAAGGGGGCCATCTCCATCAGGGTGCTCCTCCTCGTGCTCGGCCTCTCGGCCCTCCCGCTCCTGCTCATCTTCAAACAAGACGCCCTCGGGAGCGCCATCGTCCTCGGGGTCGTCATGGTCGGGATGCTGCTCATGGGTGGGACCAAGGGCCGGCACATGGTCGTGCTCACCATCCTGGCCATCGTTGCGATCGTCGGAGTGCTGCAGTCCGGCCTGTTGAAGCAGTACCAGCGGGACCGTCTCACGACGTTCCTGCACGCGCCGAGCGGCCTCTCCCAGGGCAGTGTCAGCAGCTCGAACCCCTACGCGCAGACCATCGAGTACAACCTCGACCAGTCCAAGGTTGCCATCGCCAACGGGGGGTTGTACGGCCGGGGCCTCTTCCGGGGCCAGATGACCGACCTGTCGTACGTGCCTAACCAGTCCACCGACTTCATCTTCACCGCGGCAGCCGAGCAGTTCGGCTTCGCTGGCTCCGCCTTGCTCTTGGCGTTGTTCGGCCTGATCGTATGGCGCACCTGGCGAGCGGCCACATTGTCAAGGGACCTGGCGGGGACCCTCATCTGCACGGGCGCGCTCTGCCTGATCACGTTCCAGGTCTTCGAGAACGTCGGGATGACCATGGGCATAATGCCGGTGGCAGGTATAACCCTGCCGTTCATGAGCTATGGGGGCTCTGCCATGGTCGTCGACTGGGTGGCGGTGGGGCTCGTGCAAAACGTCCGGATGCGCCGCTTCAGCTGATGCTCAGCTAGCCCTCAGCCGGCGTTAAAGATAGGTCCGCAAGTCGCGCCCGGCTCCTTCGGTAGACTCGGGAAGTGAGATGACCTCGTCTTTCAGCTGCCCGTTCTCTTCGAGAGCCGTCGGCTCAGTGCCACGACAGGCGACCTTGACCTGGTTGGGGTCGCGCCTTGGGTTCGGCAAGAAGACGTTTTACGCGCGACAACCGGGAGAAGGTTCCTGGAGGCGGCACTGGCCGGTGGGACGACGATGAACGGGCTGTGGCACCGCTTGCGCGGTCGCATGAGGGAGCTTTTCGGGCCGGGCAGCTCGCCCTGCCTCCCAGTGGCCCCTTCACTCCGCCAACTGGCGCGGGCTGGCGGCCCGCCCAGGGCCCAGCTACGAACGACGAGGGACTCGGGCCCAGTACATAGGGAGCCTTCCCGCCACGGCCGGGTTGCTCTTAGTGCGGGGTCGGCTGAGGGCGATAGCCCAGAGGTTTTTGTTCCTATGACCGTAGGCGCCGTCGCGCGACCGGTGTGCCCCCGCCGTTCCCGCGCGCCTTTGCCACGACCTACGCCGGGCGCGCGCCAACGCGTGCCGGCCTGGAAGGGAAGTTCTCGATGTCGGAACAACTGCTCGGCGCAGCAGGTGAAGCCAGCGGAGCTGGCAGCAAAGAAAACAGCGTTAGCGGCGGCCCCGATGGTGCTGGGGAACACTTCGGGCCAGCCCCTCTCGATGTCTCGGAAGATGTAGCCGGCACCCACGGCAAAATGCGCCGCCGCCGGCGAGGTTCACGGGGAGGGCGAGGCCGTCGTGCTGGGAGCGAGCGCGAAGCGTTTGGCCTCGACGGCTCCAGGGCCCGTGGCGAAGACGCCGAAGCCGCTCCACAAGAGCCCACCTCCCCTACCAGCCGCCAGGAAGGAGCCAAGGAGCCTGAGCGCTTGGCGGAGGCGCGTCCTGCCGGCGCCCGCGCAGTCATAGAGGGCCCAGTAGCAGAGGGCCCAGTAGCAGAAGGCCCAGTAGCAGAAGGCCCGGCAGTACCGGCGAACCCCGTGCCGGCGAGCCCCGTGCCGGCGAGCGCGGTACCTGACGGCCTGCCCGGTGAGGCGGTTGCTTCAGGGCGGGCGCCGGGTGGCCCAGTGTCGTCCGGCCCAGTGTTGTCCGGCCCAGTGCCTGCCGGCCCGGTGGGTAGTGGCCCGGTGGGTAGTGGCCCGGTGTCAAGCAATGGAGCCCTCGCCACCGGAGAGACCCGGCCGGCGCCGGCCGAGCCCCGCAAGCCGAAGATCGGCGACACTCGCCCGGGGTCGCCGCCCCTGCCCAAACGTAGGCCGCGCCCGAGAGAGGGGGCCGGCGTCCCTCGAGCATCGGGAGCGGCCGGGCCTCAGGGTGAAGACGCCATCGGCCGAAGTGGCAGCCGTCCTCGCCGGCGCAGCCGCGGGGCGGGAGCGGCGGCCGAGGGTGTAGGCCCGGCGGACGCCGTCTCGCCGGCCGCGACAGGTGCAGGTGCTGCGGGCGCTGCGGGCACGACCGCGGGCACGGGTGCTGCCGGCACCACGGCTGCCGCCTGGTCTGGGGCCGCTGCCGGCGGCGGGGGCGGAACCGTCCCCACTGAGGGCCGGGCTCAGAGGACGTCCACGTTGGATCTCGGTGAACGTCCCGGCCAGGGGAGGTCCCGCCGAGGCGAGCGCCGCAGCCGGCCACTCGGGCGTTACCTGATGGTGGTACACGTCGGCCCGACCGCGACCCAGATAGCCGTCCTCGAGGGCAGAACGCTGATAGAGCACTACGTGTCGCGCCCCGCGGACGACACCACCCAGATCGACGGCAACATCTACCTTGGCCGGGTCCAAAACGTCCTTCCTGGTATGGAGGCCGCTTTCGTCGACATCGGGACACCCAAAAACGCGGTTCTGTACCGCGGCGACCTGCGCTACGACGAAGACGAGGTCGGCCCAGCCGGCGAAGACGACTCGAAGCCCACCCGGGGGCATTTGGGCGGTGCGGCGAGGGACGCCCGGATCGAACAGCTCCTGCGTACCGGGCAAAGCATTATCTGCCAGGTGACCAAGAACCCGATCGGCACTAAGGGCGCCCGCCTCACCCAGGAGGTGTCCTTGCCTGGCCGCTTCGTGGTGCTGATCCCCGAGAGCGAGACTTATGGGATCTCCAAGCGCCTAGCCGACGACGAGCGCCGGCGCTTGCGCAAGATCCTCGATGACGTGAAGCCGGCCGGCCACGGATTGATCGTGCGGACCGCGGCGGACGGGGCCAGCGCCGAGGAACTGGGGAGAGACGTCGCTCGCTTGCTGCGCCAGTGGGACAACGTCCAGGAGCTCGCCAAGACATCTCGCGCCCCCCAGCTCCTCTACCGGGAGCCGGACCTGGCGGTGCGGGTGATCCGTGAGGAGTTCAACCGCGACTACCGAGGTGTCGTGATCGACGACCCCAACCTCCATGCCCAGGTTAAGGAGTACGTCTCCAGCATCACCCCCGAGCTCGCCGACCGCGTCGAGCTGGTGGACCCGGCGGCCGAACCCCTGCCGCTCTTCGAGCGCTTTAGGGTCCACGAGCAGGTGCACAAGGCTTTGGACCGGAAGGTCTGGTTGCCTTCGGGCGGTTCGATCATAATCGAGCGAACCGAAGCGCTGACTGTTATCGACGTCAACACCGGCAAAAATGTCGGGACTTCCAACCTCGAGGAGACGGTGTTCCGCAACAACCTCGAGGCGGCCGACGAGATCGCCCGCCAGCTCCGGCTCCGCGATATCGGCGGGATCATCGTGATCGACTTCATCGACATGGAAATCCCGGCTAACCGAAGCGAGGTCATCCGCACTTTCCGGGAGGCATTGGCGCGCGACAAAACGCGCACCCAAGTGTTCGACATATCAGAACTGGGCCTGGTGGAGATGACCCGCAAGCGCATCTCGGAAGGCCTGGTCGAGTCGTACTCGGAGACGTGCCCCACCTGTGGTGGGCGGGGCATCGTCTTCGACGAGTCTCTCCTCAGCTAGGCGGGTAGGTGCCCGTGACAAATCTCGACCTGAGTGGTGAGCTTGTTGTGATCAGCGGGGGCGAGGGGGCGCTCGGCCGGCCGGTCTGCCACCGCCTCACCGAGCTGGGGGCAAGAGTCGTCTCGGTCGATGTCGCGACCCGTACTGAGCTATCTGACCGGGCTCAGGTCCTGCACTACCGGGCCGATGTGAGCGAGGCCCCAGAGGTCGAGGCGATGCTGGAAGCGGTCGCCGATGGCTGTGGCCGCTTGCCTACCACAGTCTGCTGCCACGCCGGCATTGTCGAGAGCCACCCGATCCTCGACTACCCGCTGGCTTCCTTTGACGAGTTGTTCAGAGTCAACCTCCGGGGAGCGTTCGTCCTCGCTCAGGCAGCCGCGAGGCGGTGGAAAGCCGCCGGGACGGGAGGCCACTTGATCTTTACCAGCTCATGGGTCCAGGACTACCCTTGGCCAGAGATAGCCCCCTACTCTGCGAGCAAGGCCGCGCTGCACTCGCTCATGCGAAGCTTCGCCAAGGAACTGGCCCCTTTCGGGATCAGGGCCAATGCTGTCCTGCCGGGTATCGCGGCCGCGGGTATGGCCAGGCGACAGTGGGACGATGACCCTGCTTACCGGCGGCGGGCTCAGCAGGTGGTGGCTCTCGGCGAACTCCAGGACCCGCGAAGCATTGCAGACGCCTTTGCCTTCTTATGCTCCCCCTTGGCCGCTTACATGACCGGCTCGGCGCTTCGCGTCGATGGGGGGTGCTCGCTCGGCCCCCTTTGACCGCTCTCTGCGGTGTAACCGGGCACCCAGGGGTCGTCCATCGAGGCGGATGATTTGACTGCCGGCTCGGCTGGCCCGACAATTGCGGAGTGGTCGTCCTAGTCGAGCCAGTCGTGTGTGCCACGCTCGCCGGCTTGACCGAGGGGGTACTTGTTACCCGAGCCCCGGGGCGAAGGTTGGCCTCGAAACAGCAGTCCGCTCTACTGCTTGAGGTCAGCTGTCTCCTGGTCCGGGAGGCCGGAGGGTGCCGACCTTCATGAAGATCTCCGGGCTCGAGACCGTCCGGGTGGGGGCCTACCCGAACCTGTGCTTCGTCCGGGTGCAGACCGACGAGGGCATCGTTGGCCTGGGCGAAACCTTCTTTGGGGCAGCGGAGATCGAGTCGTACCTGCACGGGACCGCTGCACCTCGGCTTCTTGGCTGCGACCCGCTGCAGGTGGACCGCTTGGCGCAGGCTCTCAAGCCCTACGTCGGTGCCACCAGCACCGGGGCCGAGATGCGGGGTAATTCGGCTGTCGACATCGCCCTGTGGGACATCCTCGGCAAGGTGTGCGGCCAACCTCTCTACCAGTTGCTGGGAGGAGCGAGCCGCGAAAGCATCCCTGTCTACAACACCTGCGCTGGTCCGCAGTACATCCGCACTCCTGGTGGTCAAGCTGTAGCCAATTGGGGGCTACCGGGCAATGGCAGCAGCGGGCGGTACGAGGACCTCGATGGTTTCCTTCACCATGCCGGCGACCTAGCTCGCGACCTGCTCGACAGCGGCGTACGGGCAATGAAGATATGGCCCTTCGACCCCTACGCGGAACGCTGGGCAGGCCAGTACATCCGGCCCGACGAGCTCCAGGCCGCGCTGGAGCCGTTCCGGAAGATCCGCGCTGCCGTCGGGGAAGAGATGGAGATCTTGGCCGAACTGCACGGCCTGTGGAACCTGCCGGCGGCACGGCAGATCGTGCGGGCGCTCGAAGATTTCCGGCCGATGTGGATCGAGGATCCCCTGCGGCCTGGCTTCCAGCCCGTGACGCTACGCGAACTTGCCTCCGTCACATCCTCGGTGTTCGCACTGAGCGAGACACTGGCTGGGCGGGGTGCCTACTTGCCCCTCCTCGAGCAGGGCCTCGTAGGGGTAGTGCTCGTGGATCTTGCGTGGTGCGGCGGAGTCGGTGAGGCGAAGAAGATCGCCTCCCTCGCCGAGGCCTACCTCACGCCGGTCGGTCTCCACGATTGCACCGGGCCGGTCACGCTGGTGGCCTCCACCCACCTATCGGTCAACGTGCCCAATGCTTTCGTGCAAGAGACAGTGCGGGCGCACTACCACGGCTGGTACGGCGAACTGGTGACCGAGCTCCCCCCGATCGAGGCGGGGCGGATCAGGCCTCCACCAGGCCCCGGGCTTGGTACCGAGTTACGCCCGGAGATCCCCCGGCGCCCTGACGCAAGGGCCCGGACCACGTCGCTCTGAAGACCGACCGAACAAGAGCCACAAAAAGGAGAGGAGGGCCATATGGGGGCAGGCGTGGTATCCTATCCACCGTAGTGTGGCTGCCACTCTATGCGCGTTCCCAGCGGGACCCTTGTCCCGCACGGTCTGCCTGGTTGCCATGATCGTAATGCTAGCTTGAGCTATATTCAGCCTCCGTGGTGCCGGTACCTTTTCGTACAGACTGGGCCGGTCATCCATGCTACTATCTACTTCCTAAAAGAAAAAGAGGGCTGGGTATTACTTCCAGTAGAAAGGGGATTCATTCGGATGTCACTGCTATGTAAACGCGGGAGCAGAATTTCGGCCGCCCTGTTGGCAGCTCCTCTGGCTGTGCTCGGGTTGGCGGCGACGGCGCCTATTGCCACAAGCACTGCCAGTGCCTCGACCAAGGCTTCGGCTTCTGGCGGCGTCTACTACGAGCTTTACCAAAGCTGCCCAGACAACCCGTTCTGGGCCGCCGTCAACAACGGTGGCCGGGCTGCAGCCAAGCAACTGGGCATCACGCTCAAGATCGAGGACCCGCTCAAGTGCTCTGGAGAGATAGCGCAGGAGAACGACCTCCTCACCACCATCATCAACTCACACCCTGCCGGGATCGCATTTTCGGTCGTGAGCTCAACCGCCTTCTCGGCAAACATCCAACGGGCCAGGTCCCTCCATATACCGATCATCGCCTACAACAGCCTCCCCCACGGTGTAAACCTGACAACCAACCCCGTCGAGGCGTACGTGGGCCAGCACAATGAGGTGGCTGGCGAGGACTTGGCCAAAGAGGTCGTGCCCATGTTCCACCTGCATAAAGGCCAGACCATTGTCGTAGCAGACCAGTGCTATACGAACGAGACCTGCAACAACCGCTATCAGGGCATGGAAAAGATCGTGGACCCCTTGGGCATCAAGGTCACCGTCATCAACCTCGACTACAACGTCCCACAATCAGCCAGCATAATGAAGGCTTACTTCGAAGCCCATGGTGAGCCGGCCCTGGTAGTGGCGCTCGGGAGCGCCGGCGAGCAGGCGGTGGTCGAGGGCGCGACCGCGCTGGGCCTGACGCCGAAGAAGGTACCGATGGTTGGTTTCGATGACGACGCCGTGACCAACACTTACATGGAAGATGGCTGGGTCAAGGTCACCGTCGACCAGCAACCGTTCCTCCAGGGCTACGACGCCTTGGTCGACTTGTACGACGCGGTCTACTACAAGTCCTACCCGATCAACATGGACACCGGGCCGGTCTTTTTGACCTACACACCGCACAACATTGGCAAGGGATGGTTCAAGCCTTCGGTCGTGGACCAAACCGGGATGTAGACCAGAAACGAGCAGTGCGTTCCGCTACCCCCGTGGTAAGCCCCTAGCTCGCCTGCGGGGGTAGCGGCGGCTACCCCGTCCCAGCATTTGTTGGCAATACCTCTAGGAGAGGTCGTGAGATCATTGCAGCCAGCCCTGAAGACACGAGGTGCAACGGAACTACAAGTAGTGCCATCGTTGCTGTCACGACGCTTCACGTCGTATGTCAGCGTCCGCATGGTCACGGTCGTCGGCGTCGTGGTCGTGTTGCTGCTCGTGCTAGAAGTCACGAGCGGGGGCAAGCTCTTCACCGTCAACAACCTCGGGGGTGCGCTGAGCACGAGCGCGGAAGTTGGCTTCATCGCTATCGGTGTCACGATGCTCATGATCGGGGGCGAGTTCGATCTTTCTGTGGGCCAGACCTTCGTAGGCGCCGCGATGACCTTTGCCGCTCTTTTCCAGCCCCTTGGCATCGCTCCGGCCGTTCTGATTTCTATCGCACTCGGCGCTGGCCTCGGCTTCCTCAACGGCTTCATAACGCTTGCGTTCGGCATCCCGTCGTTCATCACGACCCTCGGCACTTACTACGGGATCGCCGGCGTCATCCTCATGATCACTGGCGGTTCCCCGGTGAGCATTACGGCGGTGCCGCGGAGCTTCCACATCTTTAGTGGTGGGATCGCTGGTTCTCAGGTCCAGTGGCAGGTGGTCTGGTGGTTTGGTTTTGCCGCTGTCGTTGCTTTCGTGCTCCACAAGACCGCCTTTGGCAACCATGTCTTCGCGGTGGGCGGCTCCAGGCAGGCCGCGGCCAACACTGGTGTGCGCGTCAACTGGACCAAGATGGCGCTTTTCATGATATGCGGGGCCAGCGCGGCCTTTTCGGGCGTGGTTCTGTTCGCCCTCTACGGCGATGTCGAGGCATCCGCCGGTTCCGGCCTGCAACTGCAGGCTATCGCGGCTGCGGTGATCGGCGGCACTGCGCTTTTCGGGGGTGTCGGGACCATCTACGGCGGTGTCCTGGGCTCGTTCTTCCTCGGCGTGATCGACACCGGGCTGGTGCTCTCGGGTGCATCGACCACTTACTACGAGTTCTTTGTCGGGATCGTCCTCATAGGTGCGGTGGTCCTACAGATAAAGATGGAAGGGTTCTCTACCGTGGCGAAGCGGCTTGGCCTCAATTTCGCCTCGCTGGTCGAGCGCCGCAACCCCCCGGCGCTCGGTGAGGGACGGCCGGGCGGGGCGCACGGCGGGGAGGCCTTACCGCAAGGTGCGGAGAAGGTACTACCGGCCCGGTTTCACCAGGGTGCCGGTGACGAGAAGCCGCCGGCGGCGGGGTACGCCCCGGTCGAAAGCGGGTTGGGTGATGACGGGCTGAAAATGCCGAGCTTCGCTAGCGACGGCCTCATGCCAGGCAAGACTGGGGCACCCGTTTTGGAGCTCCGCCACGTTACGAGGAAGTTCGGCCCCGTAGTAGCAGTCGATGACGTCAGCTTCAGCATCAACGGCGGCGAGATCCTTGCCCTTTTGGGCGACAATGGCGCAGGCAAGTCCACGATAGTGAAGATAGTCTCGGGCGTTTACGGGCCAACTTCGGGAGAGCTGCACTTCGACGGGCGACGCGTTGCGTTCAGGAGCTCCAAGGCCGCCCGTAAGGCGGGTATCTCGACCGTTTATCAGGACTTGGCTTTGGTGGGCACGATGAACGTCTGGAGGAACTTCTTCCTCGGGGCGGAGCTGCGAAAGCGGTCGGTGCTCGACACCACGCGCATGCGCTGGGAGACGGCACGGGCCCTCAGTGAGATCGGCCTCGCCAACCTGAGCTCGGTGGACCAGGGCGTGGGCACGCTCTCGGGCGGCGAGGGGCAGGCCTTGAGTATCGGCCGGGCCGTGTACTTCGAGAAAAGGCTTCTCCTGCTGGACGAGCCGACGGCGGCCTTGTCGGTCAAGGAAACGGAGAACGTCTTCCAGTACACCAGGCGGGCTGCCGCCAGCGGTGTGGCGGTGCTTGTGATC
>DAHWQF010000599.1 GCA_027334785.1 Acidimicrobiaceae bacterium | reverse complement strand
CCTGCCGCACCAAGGGTTCCGCCGGCGCAGATCGGTCAGTTTTTGGCGCACTCCTGCCGCACCAAGGGGGCCGCCGGCGCCGAACGCCGGCTATGCCCGCTCCGGCCGAGACCAGGGTCGCAGTCAGGGCGCACCGACTACTGACAAACAGGCGCTACTGCAGGGCTATGGTGCAAGCGGTGCCGGCAGCGGCTCGCGGTAGACGACCGCGAGGCGGCGGGTGCAACGGGTTATCGCCACGTAGAGGGCGCGCATGCCACTTGGGCCGCGCGAAACTATGAGGGCGGGCTCGACCACCACGACCGCGTCGAACTCAAGGCCCTTGGCGTCGGCCAGCGCCAGCAGGCTGACCCGGGTGTCGAGGGCGCCCGAGCCGACCTCGCCGAACTCGACCCCGCCGGCGAGGAGGGAAGACCGCACCTCCCCCAGCAGCCTTGCCGGGACGAGCACGCCGACGTTGCCGTCTTCGCCGCCGTCGGCCGCGGCGACGGCGGCCAGTTCCTCGCCGACGGTGCTGACGAGGGTGGGGTACCAAGGCCCGGCTGTGCCGGCGGCGCTGGGGGCAGAGTAGATGAAGCGGGGACGCTCGCCTGTGTGCCGCACGGGCTCGGGGGGCGCAGCTCCCGGCAGCGCCTCGCCCAGCACGGCGGCCGCTAGGCTCATCACCTCGGCCGGGGCGCGATAGCTGACCGAGAGGGTGGCTTGGCGCCAGCCCCGGGGCGCTGGCAGGTGGGCCATTACGTCGTCCCACGACGAGGGGGCCCACGGCCCGGTTGCCTGAGCGATGTCGCCAGCCAGGGTCATGGAACCAGACAGCGAGCGCCGGCCGACCATCCGCAGTTCCATCGGCGAGAGATCCTGGGCCTCGTCGACCACGATGTGCCCGTAAGTGCGCAACGCTGCCTCTCCGTCCGCGACCCGGCCGGCGGCCTGCCTGGAGCGCGGCCCAAGCAGCGCCCGGGCCTCGTCGAGGAGCGCCATGTCCGCTGTCGACCAGGCCACCTCTCTCAGCGAAGAGCGCCGGCGCCGGTGCAGCAGCTCGAGCTCGCTGCGGCTGAAGATCCCCCGTCCCGCAGCACCCAGGAGGGCCTTGGAACCGAACAGGTCGTGGAGTAGTTCCTCAGGACTGAGCCTCGGCCACATGCGCTCTAGAGCCTCGGTCACCTCGGGCCGGCGACGGAGGTCGCTCTTTAGCTGGCTCGCCAGTTTGCGAAGCCGCGTGCCGGTTTCGGCGTCCCCAGGACGTACCTGGCGGGACTCGAACTGCTGCGCCAGCTGCTGCCAGAGCTGGGCCTCGACGAAGCGCCGACGAGCGTTGTGCGTGCCGGGCCGGCGCCTGGCCGCGGCGACAACCTGCTCGGACATCTCCGGGGTGAAGACAAGGACCGTCGAACCGTAGGGCACGTCCACCCGGCTACGGAGGGGGCGCTCGCGCATGCGGACCGCCCTGCGGAGGAAGCTAGCCATCCGCGGGTCCCCCTTCAGGCGAGCGACATGGGGGGGTTCGACCGAGCCCGGGCGCTCCGAGCGGTACAAGCCGCTCGCGGTCGAGAACTCGACACCGGTCTCGCCGAGGGAAGGCAGCACCTGGTCGATGTAGCGCAGGAAGGTCGGGTTGGGCCCCACCACGAGGACGCCTTGGCTCTCCAGGGGCCAGCGATAGGTGTAGAGCAGGTAGGCGGCCCGGTGAAGCGCCACGGCCGTTTTGCCCGTGCCCGGCCCGCCCTGTACGACTAGGGCCCCCGCCAGTGGAGCACGGATGACCTCGTCCTGTTCGGCCTGGACCGTGGCGACGATGTCGCGCATGCGCCCCGTGTGAGCCCGAGAGAGCACCGCCATGAGCGCGGCGGGGCCAGACAACCCGAGCAGCCGGGCGCCAGCACCCTCGGCCTCGCTCCCGCCGGCCACGAACAGCTCGTCTTCCAAGTCGACGACCCGCCTCGCTTCGGTGAGGAAATGGCGCCGGCGCTTTAGCCCCATCGGGTGCGCTCCGGTGGCCCGGTAGAAGGGCTCGGCCACGGGTGCCCTCCAGTCGACCACGAGCGGTTCGTGGTGCTCGTCGGAAAGCGCGAGGCGCCCGACGTAGAAGCTCTCCTCACCGTTTTCCTCGCCACGGCGGTCGATGCGCCCGAAGATGAGCGCCTCGTGGCCGAGCTCCAGCTTCTCCAGCCGGGAAAGGCTGTTGCGCACCCTGATGTCGCGTTCGGTGTAGGACTGGAAGGTCCCGCCCCGCTCCTCCCCGAACGCCTCCCGGAGCCGCGCTTCGGTCTCGGCCCGCACGGTTTCGAGCCGCCGGTATGCACGGTCCAGGTACGCCTGCTCGGCGGGTAGGTCAGGGTGCGCCATACGAAGCTTTTAGGCCGGAACGCCCACTTTGCTCGCACGGCGGCCGGCCCCGCAAGGCCTATGCTCCGCACCAGGTTACTGAGGGTACGGTGGGCGGGTGGCCCCGCCGTTCCTCGCCGCCTGACGTGGC
>DAHWQF010000598.1 GCA_027334785.1 Acidimicrobiaceae bacterium | reverse complement strand
ACGCGCTGATCCAACGCAGGTTCGTGGCCGGGCTGACCGCCGGCGCCCTCCGAGGCTAAGCATCTGCCACCGTTGGGGCTATATGTGTGAACCCGCCTACCGACGGAGCTGGGCGGGCTGGCACGATCCGAAGACCGGTACCGAGATAAGGGAGACAAATGCAGAGGAACCAGACAAGTGAGGCCAGTACGACCCTGACGTCTCTCAAGGCAGTGGCTTGATGGGCGAGCCACTCCGCTTCCCCGAGGCCTTCCTTTGGGGCACGGCGACAGCTTCTTACCAAGTGGAGGGCGCCGTCAGTGAGGACGGGAGGGGTGCGTCCATTTGGGACACCTTTACGCACACACCGGGAAAAGTGTTCCATGGCGACGACGGGGACGTGGCGTGTGACCACTACCACCGTTACGCAGGAGACATAGACATTATGGGCGACCTCGGCCTCAACGCCTACCGCTTTTCGGTGGCTTGGCCGCGGGTGCAGCCAGAGGGCAGGGGGGCAGCGAACGAAGCAGGCCTGGACTTCTACCGACGGCTGGTAGGGAAGTTGCATGAGCGCGGCATCGAGCCCGTAGCGACCCTCTACCACTGGGACTTGCCTCAGGCGCTCCAAGACGAAGGCGGTTGGGCCAACCGGGCCACTGTAGACCGCTTCGTCGAGTACGCCGAGTTGGTGGCTGGCGCGCTAGGCGGCCAGGTGGGCATGTGGATAACCCTGAACGAGCCATGGGTATCGGCTTTCGTTGGCCACGAGTCCGGGCAGCATGCCCCAGGCGTGACCGACACGGCGACCGCTGTCAGTGCAGCTCACCACCTACTCTTGGCACATGGCCGAGCAGTGCGGGCTTTGCGCTCATCGCTCCCGGTCTCGTCGCAAGTCGGGGTCACGCTCAACTTGTCACCCGTCCACGCGGCGACGCCCACCGAGGAGGACGCGGAGGCCGCCGAGCGGGTGAACGCATACCTAAACGGTTGGTTCCTCGGCCCGACCCTTCGCGGCAAGTACCCCGAGCTGCTCTACGATCGTCTTGCTGAGATGGCAGGGGGAGATTTCGGCCGCCCGGGGGACCTCGAGGAAATCCATGCCGAGATCGACTTCCTCGGGGTCAACTACTATACGGTGCGAAACGTCGCGTCGTCCAAGTCGGGTGCCGCGACCGGCCGTGCTGGAGCTGCCCTCCGAGAGGAGCTTGCTGCTACCCCGGCCGGTCGCCGGCCGTTGCCAGCCTACTTGGAGGCCGTGGACGTGCCGCTCTCGGGCGTGGAGAGGACGACCAAAGGATGGGCCGTCCAGCCCGACGGCCTCCGCGAGCTCCTCGTGTGGCTCCGGGACGAGTATGGGAAGATGCCGGTCTACGTGACCGAGAACGGGGCTGCCTTCGCCGACTACGTGGACCCGTCCGGCAGGGTGAAGGACCCTGAGCGGGTCGAGTTCCTCCGCAACCATTTCATCATGGCGCACCGAGCGATCTCCGAGGGTGTAGACCTGCGTGGGTACTTCGTCTGGTCCCTACTCGACAACTTTGAATGGGCCGACGGTTACTCCCAGCGCTTCGGCTTGGTTTACGTCGACTACAAGAGCCAGGAACGGATCCCAAAGTCCAGCGCCGCCTTCTTGTCGGATGTGGCACGGTCCAACGCGGTCTGCGCAAATGCAGGTTGACACCGAGCGCAGGTTGCTCGGCACGACTGGGTTGTCCGTCAGCCCGGTATGCGTTGGAGGCGCGCCCCTGGGGAGCGCGCCGCAGAACTTCGGGTACGAAGTTGGCCCAGCAAAAGCTCACGAGACCGTGCGTGCCGTCCTCGACAGCGGCGTCAATTTCCTCGACACCTCTAATTCTTACGGGGGTGGGGAGAGCGAAAAGAGGGTCGGCGCAGTCGTCGCGGAGCGCGGAGGGCTCCCTGCCGGGTTCGTGTTGGCCACCAAGGCCGACCGCGACGCGAGCGGCGATTTCAGCGCCGCTCGTGTCCGCCGCTCGGCGGAAGAGAGCTTGGGACGGCTCGGCCTCGACCACTTCTCCCTCTACTACCTTCACGACCCCGAGTTCGTGAGCTTCAAGGAGGCGACCGGGCCAGGTGGGGCTGTCGAAGCGATGGTGGCGCTCCGAGACGAAGGCATAGCTCAGCACATCGGCGTAGCCGGCGGGCCGGTCGGGCTGCTCATCGACTACCTGAGGCTCGGGGTGTTCGAGGTCGTGCTCACCCACAACCGCTTCACGCTCGTCGACCAGTCCGCTCTGCCCCTGCTCGACGTGGCGGCCGAGATGGGCTTGGGCGTCGTCAATGCGGCTGTCCACGGAGGAGGGATCCTCGCACGAGGGCCGTCGTACACTGACCGTTACGCCTACCGGGTCGCGTCATCCGAGGTGCTCGGCCGCATCGCTGCCATGGAAGAGCGCTGCAGGCAGTACTCGGTACCCCTCCGGACGGCAGCACTTCACTTTTCATTGCGGGAGCCGAGGATCAGTTCCACCGTTGTCGGCG
>DAHWQF010000597.1 GCA_027334785.1 Acidimicrobiaceae bacterium | reverse complement strand
CACGGTGAATTTGGTGGCCCCGACGAGCACGACCTCGATGGCCGGGACGGGCTATTGCCGGTCGAGCGAGCGCACCCACCGAGTGAAGAAGGGGTCGGTCAGGTGCCACGTGCCCTCCGCGGCGACAACCCAGTCGTCACTGGCCAAGGCGTCGATGGCTCTCTGCACCGTAGACGGCGCCAGCCCCGTCCGTCGTGCGAAGCCGCGTCCAAAAGGCTCTGCGGCGGCTTCGCGTGCCAGTGCGGCGAGCACCCTTCTTTGGACGGGCGAGCGTTGCTCCCATGCCTCGGTGTAAGTGGCTTCGTTAAGGGCGATGGCCCCGTCCATGCCGAAGTCGATGTCGTCGAAGGAGATGACTTCGCCCGCCACGGCGAAGGTCTCGAAAGCGAGGTGCTGGATGTCGTTCGGCACGGGACCGGCTCCGCCGACGATGGCGCCGGCGACGGCTGCCGGCATCTTCTTGCCGCCGCGCTCCGCCCGCCGGAGGAGGTGGCGGGCCATCGTCGAGGCGTCGATCGGCCCGAGCGCGATTGGCTGGGTCATACCGTAGAGCGGTGCACCGTGCACTTGGACCAGGCGCTCCATCATCCGCCTGCGGTTCCCTGCGACGACGAGCGACACTCGAGGGTACGTGTCAGCCAGCCCCTTTAGGACGTCTGCCGAACGGGGCTCGATGTCGACGATGCCGTCGAACTCGTCCAGTACCAACACCGGTTGGCGCTCGTCCTCGGACAGCAGCCGGTAGACGTCTTCGAGCACGCCCATGGCGTCGGGCTCGGCGAGCGAGGGGGAAAAACTGAGCCTCGGCCTACCGTCCTCGCCCACCTCGAAAGTGGGGGCGAGGCGGAACCTGCCCCTCAGCTCGGCAATGGCAGCAGCACCTCGCCGGAGAAGCTGGCGACGGCTCCGCGCGTAGCTTGTGGCAAGTGCGCTGGCGAAGCGGGCGGGGCCTGGGTTGAGGAGCACGTTCACGTGGACGGCGACGGCACCCAGGCGGGCCGCCGCTCCCTCTGCCGCGAGCAGGAGGGAGGTCTTGCCGTAGCGACGAGGGGAGACTACCGAGACATTGATGCCTTGAGTGACCCGTTCAATGAGCGCCTGGAGCTCCAGCTTGCGGCCTGTGAAGTTCTCGCCGGTCACCGGCGAGCCGTAGCGGAACGGGTTCGGTGTCGATGGCACGGCCACCATCCTACGCGAGCTGTGTTACGCGTAGTCGCGTTACGCACCGACCGTAGTTTGGATCGTACCGAGGTCACCGCTTCAGCATTATCAGTGCTGAGGCAGTCAAGCCTCTGAAGAGGGCGTATGGAAACGCGGTCAGCTCAGCGGCCCTTTTACCCCGACCCTTGTTCACCTTCGCTGCCCCTTGTTGACCTTCGTTTGTGGTGCAGCTGTGGTGCGAAGGGGGCCAGCTCACCGGGAGGTTGTCGCCACGGGCTCGGGTGACCACGGTTGCAGTTTGCGCCAGCGAGCTCATGGAACGATGGTCGTTGGAACCGCGCCGACGACATCACCGAAAGGACCGGGCAAATCGCCGGTCCCGAGACAGAGGGGCTCCCCCAAAGGAGTAGCGCGGGGCGTCCCGAACGCTGATCAGGCTGGCTCGGTCTCCCACATGTGCACCCAACCTGAGCAGCGTTTTCTGAGGCCTACAGCACTGTTGCTGATCGGCGCTTCTTCTGTACCTGCCATCTGGCACCGGT
This sequence comes from Acidimicrobiaceae bacterium, assembly GCA_027334785.1. GTDB lineage: Bacteria > Actinomycetota > Acidimicrobiia > Acidimicrobiales > Palsa-688 > JAJZYO01. The sequence goes on along the minus strand of DAHWQF010000597.1, from coordinate 783 downwards.
TCCTGACGCCATCTCACGCTCCCTTCGCGCACGGCTCACGCACGACGGCAGAGTCCATTTCGCCCGTGCCGCCGCCTCCTCCTCGCAGCGAGTACCGAACCGGCGGTCCCGTTGCGTCGCACCTGCGCGAGCCCGACGCGCGGGGGGCAGGCCGGTTACCAGCTCGGCATCGAGCCCGAAACGCTGCGCCACTGGGCAGTAAGGCCGAGGTAGACGAGGGCCTGCGCCCTGGCGTGGTGTCTTTCCTCGGCCCAGCCGAAGCCGACGCCCTGCTCGAGGCCCCGACCTCTCGACCCGGCTGGGCCGCCGTGACCATGCCCTCCTCGCCCTCCAGACCGGCCTCCGGGTCTCCGAGCTCGTCGGCCTGTGCTGCCAGGACGTCCACCTCGGCCGTGGCGCCAACGTCCGTTGTTTGGGCAAAGGCCGTTCGAGCTCGGCGACCCTCGCCTTCTCCTTGGTCGGCACGGCGTGCTCGGCCTTCTTCACTGGTATGGCCAGGACGCGTTGGACGAGCGCTCCGTGCTGGGGTGCTGGAGGGACACGTAGCGGAACAGTGAGTGGACCGCAGCCAGCCGTGCGTTGCGCGTCCTCACCTTGGCACCCCGGCACGGTGCCGACGCCCTTCCCCATGTGGCTCATGATGTGATAGCGGTCGAAGACGATCTTCTCCGCGGCGTCATCGAGATGGGCCCGCACCGAGTTTGCGTACGGCTCCCACATGTCCATAGCCACGGCCTAGAAGCGGGCGAGCTGCTCGGACGACAACGTGTCGAAATAGGGGTC
>DAHWQF010000596.1 GCA_027334785.1 Acidimicrobiaceae bacterium | reverse complement strand
CGAGGTAAAGCTCGGTCCCGATCTGGCGGTTGGTCTTGCCCTCTGCGATCAGGTCGAGGATCCGGCGCTCCTGGGGCGACAGCTTGGCCAAGCGCTCGTCTTCTCTGTTTCCTCGGAGGCGCTCCATGACCGTCGACGTAAGGGCCGGGTCGATGAGCGACTGGCCGGATGCCACCCGCCTGACCGCGGACACCAGTTCGGGGCCTCGGATCTCCTTCAGGAGGTAGCCGCTCGCGCCCGCCAAGATCGCCGAGAAAAGAGCATCGTCGTCGGCGAAGGACGTGAGCATCAAGCAGCGCAGGTCGGGCAGGGCCGCCCGCAGTTCGCGGCAGAGCTCGATGCCGCTCTCCCCCGGTAGCCGTACGTCGAGGAGGGCCACGTCGGGCTGGGTGCCCGGGACGCGGTCGAGCGCCTCCTCGGCGTTAGCGGCTTCGCCTACGACCTCCAAGTCGTCTTGCGGCTCGAACAGCTCCCGCAGCCCTCGCCGGACTACCTCGTGGTCGTCCACGAGGAACACCCGTACTGCCATACCTGCAGCCTACTGCCGGGCCGGGGGGTACGAAAGGTCCCACGTAGACAACCGGGGAGAGGCGGGCCCCACTCGCCCCGCCAGGGCGCCCGCGGGTACGGCCACGCCGGCGGAAGTGCGCCCGAGCAATAGCGGGTCGCACTGGGGCGGGTCGCACTGGTGGCAGGTCGCACTGGGGGCAGGTCGCACTGGGGGCAGGTCGCCGGCGCGCGAAAGCGGCCGGGGGAGGGCCACCTGATAGGTCCCCTGGCCCCGGCCGCCTTGAGCCGATGGCTGGCTCGAGTTGTGCTAACTACCCGGCGCTAACGGCGACGCCTTGGGTGGGGCTGGGCTCGGTCGTGTGAAGCTCCGGTATTTCGGCATCGAGCGGCACCCGGCCGGAGTGCCAGAGGCCGAGGCCCGAGAGGAGCAGCGTCAAACCGGCCATGACGAACGAGACAATCCCGGCCCAGAAGGCGACCTGTCCAACCTCCCACCATCCGTAGGCGTTGAGGAGCATGCCGCGCAGCGTGGTGCCCTGGAAGACCGTCTGGACGGTCGCCTCAGCGGCCTTTTGGGCAGCGCTGCCCTGGGGGAGCGTCATTGCCTCCCTTGACAGCTGGGCGTACGTCTTGCCCCCGCCGATCTCTTGCAGGTGCACGGCGATGAAGTCGTTCGCGTACACCTCGGCCTGGGCGCCGGTCGTCAGCTTTTCGCCGGCGTACTTCGAGACCGAGGGGATCATGCTGGGCGTGATCTCGGTGCCGGCCTTGGCGTGAGCGAAGGCCGCCTTGGGGGGGAAGGTGATCTGCTGCTCGGCCAGTTGGCCGTGGACGGTCGAGTTGGCGTAGCTGTAACCCCACATCGCGAGGGCCCCGGCCACGATGAGCACCAGTGCGAGCATTGCCCCGCCGGCGCTCACCAGGATGTCGAAGCTCTTCCTACGCATCTTTTGTGTTCCTTTCCTTGCTCGCCTCTTGGGCTTCCTACGAAAGAGTCTCCGGCACCTGGCGGCCACTGCGTTAGGGCCCAACGTCCCTGCTTAGGACCTTCGAACGTCCCTTGGGAGCAATTCCCCTAGTCCCGCCGGAGGGGCGACGAAGCAGGCCCGGGCAAGAGAAGCAGGCCTCTATAAGTACTTGGGCGAGGATGTCGGTATGTACAGGCGCCGGCCTCGGAAGACCGGGTTGACGATCCCTATCCAGCGGTCCTTGTTGCCGGGTGCCCAGTGCTCTATCAGGTGGCTGCGGGCGGCCACGGAGCCTGGGTCGAGGCTGTTGGTCATGTCGGCGCCCTCGCCGCTCACCACTACGTCCCAGCCTTCGTGCGTCGAGGGGTCGATGCTGTCGGCTTCGAACGCGACGTGGCCGAGGGGAGCCCGGCCGAGGAGGACCGAGGACGAGGTGCCGAAAATGACGGTGCGGCCCTCCAGGGCGAAGTTGATCGGGAAGATCTCGGGACGCCCGTCCTCGGTGACCACGGCCACGCGCCCGTACACGACCTGGCCGAGCAAGGCCAGGCACTCCTCTTCGGTCAGTGCCTCGAACTGGCTATCCCACGTCATCTTTTTGCTCCTTTTCCGGTTGACGCAGCGGGACCCGCCAGTCGAAGCAGGTCCCACCCCCTGGGGCCCGCGACAGGTCCAGGCGCCCGCCGAGCAGAGCCGCGCGGGCTCGGGCGTTCGCGATGCCGGAGAAACGCTTTGTTTCCCCGATGCCCACGCCATCGTCGACCACGCGCACGGCGAGCTCGCTGCCCACTTCGACGTGGACCTCGACCTTGCCCGCGCGGGCATGGCGAGCAACATTGGAGAGGGCTTCGCGAAGTACGGTGGCTGCTTCGAGCTCCGCTTCGAGCGGCACATCCTGGCTTGTCATGCGGCGGAACGAGAGCGCGGGTTCGAAGCCGAGCGCCTCGCCAGCACGTGCCACGACCTGGTGGACCCTCGCCTCGAGCCCCGTGCCCGGTGCTGCCTCGAGGGAAAAG
>DAHWQF010000595.1 GCA_027334785.1 Acidimicrobiaceae bacterium | reverse complement strand
CGGGATCTTCGACCACCAAGACTCGAACGGTGGCGGGGGGCGCATAACCAACGGGGACACCCAGTGGATGACCGCAGGGGCGGCCATCTTGCACATCGAGGCGCCCCCCCGAGTCGCTGGTCGCCGCCGGCGGCTTATTCCATTGGGTGCAGCTGTGGGTCAACCTGCCAGCCGCCAATAAGTGCAGCAGATCCCCGCCAAGACGGTCGCCACCCGAACCTCGACCTGCTTCTTCTCGGTGGCCTGCCGATCCGCGAGCCGGTGGTGCACTACGGCCCGTTCGTCATGAACACCAGGGCCGAGATAACCTTGGCGGACTTCCCGCCGCCGCGTACCCCCGACGGCTGCGAGGAGTGCCTCGCCGAGGGGACCTGCTGGGTGGCGCTTCGCGAGTCCAGCTCGGCAGCCGAGCGCCGCATCATCCACAGCTCAATGAGCCTCGTCTCGAAGCTCGGCCGGCAGGCCGAACAACGGGAAAAACTCAGCGCCAACCAAAGCACCGTCGGAGCCCCAACGCCGCAGCAGCTCGCGGGTGAGGAAGTAGTCGGACTCGGCGACCTTGTCGCCCTCGATCCGGAGCAGGTCCAGTGCCGACGCCACCCAACGGCCCGTGACGGGGTCCAAGGTGTAGCAACCCAGGGCCAGCTGGCCATTGGCGCGGGTCTGGAGGTGTCGCCAACGCTCGTTGAAGCCCACTTGGGAAAGGAACTCGGCAACAGCATCTCGTCCTCGGTACCAGGTGGGCAGCGGTGGCATGGCCCAGGCAACGTCTTCGGACAACATCGTGACCAGCGCAGCTGTGTCGGCCCGCTCAAGGGCGGCTACGTACGCTTCGACCAGCTGGCGTATCCGCTCGTCGCTGAGCGAGCGTAACGTGGTCCCTTGGCTCTGGTGGGGCAAACGCCGCTCGGTCGCCGCCCGGGCCCGCTGGAGCGCGCTGGTGACAGCCGGCACCGACGTCCCGAGCTGTTCGGCCACTTCTCGAGCCGAAAACCCCAAGACTTCGCGCAAGATGAGCGCCGCCCGCTGGAGAGGGGGAAGCTGCTGGAGGGCTGCCACAAAAGCAAGCTCGAGGCTCTCTTGCTGTTCATAGCGAGCTTCAGGACCGAGACCGAGCCACTGGCCAGGGTAAGGCTCTAGCCACGCGGCCTCGGCCAGCGCAGCGCCGGGGCGCTCCCCCACGCGGGCAGGAGGGCAGTACGACGCCGGCAGCTCGCGCCGCGACCGGCGTTGGGCGAGGCTGAGCGAGGCATTGGTGGCGATCTTGTACAGCCAGGCACGAACCGAACTTCGGCCCTCGAAGCCCTCCAGGCCGCGCCAGGCCCGGAGGAGCGTGTCCTGGAGGGCGTCTTCGGCGTCGTGGAACGACGCCAGCATGCGGTAACAGTGGGCATGAAGCTCAGGCCGGTAGGGGGCGACCAGGGCGCCGAAGGCTCTTTCGTCCCCTCGTCTCGCGCGCTCGAGCAGGGTCTTCTCGTCGGCAACGACGCGGGCGCTGGGCACCCCTGCCAACGTAGCCACACCGCGCCGGCCATGTACCCCAGGCGGCTCTCGGCCTTGGTTACTCCCCGCCCAGTCGGGCCCTTGGTCTTGTCGAGGGTGCCCGAACGCTCCGCCAGCACGAGGGTCAACTCGCGCGCAGGCTGGCGCCCCTGTGTGCCTGCCGCAGGGCTCCTTGGCCGCGAGCAGAGATCTTTGCAGTTCCGCGATTAGTTCGTCGCCCCTTCTTGGTCACATAGGCAACCCAAGCCACTACCAGGCAAGCCTCGGCAGGGAAAGGAAGTCGAAATGTTCCCGTACTGGTCACTCAGCTCTCTGATGGCCCTGGAAGACGACCGTCAAGGCCAGCTCGAGCGCCTCTACTGGCAGCACCGCACCACCGGCCGGGCCTGCCGGCTCGTCAACGCTCGCACCGGCTCTTTGGCTGCAGTGCCGTCTGGGCCAACCTTTTCGGCCGCCGGCGCCAAGACAGCTTGTCTGCGGCTCGGCACACCCACCGACCACTGGGACTGACTTTCAACCCAGAAACCCAACGTCAAAAGAGAGAAAAAGAGAGGACAGATGAACACCAACGAAGGGCAACCGCTCGCCAGGCTGCTCGACCCTCAGGGCCACGACGTCATTCCACTGCCCTGGGAGGAGGCCCGGGCCCGCATCGACGCCGCCCGCTTCTACTTCTTCACCACCTTGCACACCAGCGGCCGCCCCCACACCCGCCCCGTGCTGGCCGTCTGGACTGGTGAGGCACTGTTCACGACCACGACCCGGGCGGCGCAAAAAGGGCGGAACCTCAGGTCCGACCCGAGGTGCTCGGTCGCCGTCATGGCCGACGACGTGCACATCGTCATCGAGGGGACGGCATCGGCGGTGACGTCCGACGCGGCGCTCGAGCGGGTCGCCGAGGCTTACCGCTCGAAGTACAACTGGCCCGTCACGGTTGTAGGCGGCGGCTTCGACGCCCCGTACGCGGCCCCAGCCGCCGGCCCTCTCCCCTA
>DAHWQF010000594.1 GCA_027334785.1 Acidimicrobiaceae bacterium | reverse complement strand
ACTGGGTGGGCCCTTCGCACCTCTCCGCGCTGGTCAAGTGCCAAATCCGCCCTCAAAACGGCCGTAACTTCGGCTTAGTAGATGCGGACGAGACGGAGGGTGTCGGTCACCGGCGCGGCCGGGTCGTGGAGCGAGCCGGCGAGGACGACGACCACGTCGCCGGGCTTGGCGTAGCCGGCGCTACGAGCCGCCTCGACGCCGTTGTCTACTGCCTCGTCGGTGCTCTTGGCCTCGGGAACGAGCACGGTGTCAATTCCCCAGCTGGTCGTTAGCTGGCGGGCGGTGAAGCCGAACGGCGTGGCCGCCACGATTGGGCACGCCGGCCGGTACCTAGCGATCGCCCTCGCAGTGGCGCCAGTATTGGTGCAGGCGATGATCACTGAGGCCTTCTCCTCGACCGAGGCGCGCCAGGCGGCCGCCCCGATCGCCGCCGTGATCTTGGCGCCGGCCGCGCCTTGCGCGGCGAAGTGCTGCGCTGGGAGGTTGCGGCCCCACTGGTAGCCGTCGAAATCGAGGTCGGCTCGGCGAGCGATCCTCGCCATCGTGGCCACCGCGTTGACCGGGTCGACGCCGATGGCCGACTCGCCGGACAGCATCACGGCACTGGTGCCGTCGAACACGGCATTGGCCACGTCGGTGACCTCGGCCCGGGTCGGCACGGGCGAACTGACCATGGACTCGAGCATCTGGGTCGCCGTTATCACCGGCCGTCCCCAAGCGATACAAGAACGTATAAGCGCTTTTTGGATGTGAGGGACTTCCTCGAAGGGCACGCGCACCCCGAGGTCACCCCGGGCGACCATGACCGTGTCCGCCACCCGCAAGATGTTGTCCATGTCGTCCACGGCCTCGGGGGTCTCCATCTTGGCGCAAACTAAGACGTTGCCTCCGACCATCGCCTTCACCGTCTCTAAGTCGGCGGCCGTGCGGACAAAGGAGACCGCGACGCTCTCGATACCTTCCGCGAGAAGGACCTCGAGGCGTTCGATGTCTTCGGGTGTAGGCGTCTTGAGCGCCAATCTCGATGCCGGCGCCGTAACCCCGGGGCGCCCCTGGACCTTGCCGCCTGAGAGCACCCTAGCCACCATGGAATAACCGTCCCGCCTCTTAGCCACCATGGAGACGCCACCGTCGCCGAGGGCGACCCGGTCGCCTTCTTCAAGTGACTCCACGAGCTCGGGCACGGACACGCCGATCTTGTGCTCGTTGCTGTTGGGGGCGAGGCCGGGGGGGCACAGCAGTACCTCGCTCCCCGGTACCAGGGTGACCCCACCGTCGGGGAAGGGCGTGGTACGTACCTTGGGCCCAGGAAGGTCGACAAGCACGCCCACGTCGGGAGCAGCCTCGCGGACCCGGCGGAGCCTAGCCACGGCCTCATCGATCGAGCCATGGGCAAGCGGGAGGCGCGCCACGTCCATCCCTGCTTCTTGCATGGCTGACAGCACGGCCAAAGAGTCCGACGCGGGGCCGATGGTGGCCACAACACGGGTCCGGCGGCCACCGTCAGACAGGTAGCGGTGCGCGGGGTTGGGTTTCTCTCTCGACGCGACGTTCGGGCGCGGGCTGGCTACTCTCGTACGGGGGGCAACGGTGCCAGGGGCGCTGTCAGCACCGAGGTCTGCGGGTTGGGCGTTGGTCACCCCTCCAGCATGGCCGATCGAGGGTGGCCAGTTACATTCAGGCCGCTGTCGCGCCTACTCCACACCTGCTTGTCCCTGGTAAGACGCAGCCACGGCTGGGTGGACCACTTGGTGGTCGCGCACGTTCACCCCTCTGGCGAACCCCGGGTCCCGCCGGCAGTACTCGTCGAGGCCGAGGTCCACGAGCCGGTGCAGGTAGGGCAGGGTGGCATTGGTTAGGGCCCGGGTGGAGGTCACTGGCACCGCGCCCGGCATGTTGGCCACGCAGTAGTGGACTACGCCGTCTACGACGAAGGTTGGTTCTTCGTGGGTGGTGGGACGAGACGTCTCGGCACACCCCCCCTGGTCGATGGCGACATCGACGATGACCGAGCGAGGCGGCATGAAAGAGAGCATCGACCGCTTGATGAGCTTGGGCGCCGCAGCCCCGTGCACGAGCACTGCGCCCACCACGGCGTCGTTGGACGCGAGCTGTTCGACCACGCTGTGCGCGTCCGACATGAGGCACCGGACTGAGCCCTCGAAACGGTCGTCGAGGTAGCGCAGCCGCTCGTCGGAACGCTCGAGCACCGTCACATCAGCGCCCAACCCCCTCGCCACCCGAGCGGCATAGACGCCGACCACGCCCCCGCCGAGGACGAGCACCCGGGCGGGAGCGACACCTGGCGCCCCGCCGGCCAGGATGCCTCTTCCCCCCATGGGCGACGTGAGGTAATGGGCGACCACCTGGCCCGCCAACCGCCCGGCGATCTCGCTCATGGGGGCGAGGAGCGGCAACTGGCCCGCGGCGTCCTCGACCGTCTCGTAGCCGACCCCAGTCGCACCAGAGGAGACAAGGGCTTCGGTCAACACCGG
>DAHWQF010000593.1 GCA_027334785.1 Acidimicrobiaceae bacterium | reverse complement strand
GGAAGATGCGGCCGTCACCAGCCCCGCGGAGCGTGCCCGGGCCTTGGTGGCGAAAAGTTCGGCCCCGTAGACCCCGATCACGGGAGCAGTCGCGTACAAAAAGAACTGGCTTACCGTAGCGCTTGCCCACATGAACCAGGCGTGCGTCAGGTAGGCGGCGAGGGTCGACAGGGTCGCGCCGGTGACGCAGACGATCCCCACGGGCCGGCGGCCCCGTGTGTCGGCGAGGCGCCCGCCGGCCAGCACGCCGAGCCCACCGAGCGTGCCGGACAGCTGTTCGAGCACGGAGATGGCGAGGGCGCTGTAGTGCCGCTGGTCGCGGAGGAACTGGGTCTGGAACTGCACCGCCGGCACGGCAAAGAGAGCGAACAGCGCGGCGCCGGCGCACACCAGGGCGAGCGTCCGTCCCCCGGCGCCAGCGAGGCCCAGTTGCGCGAGCACGGAGCGCTCCGGGGGGCCGCCCGGCGCAGTCGCTCGGAGCCTCCGCCGCTCAGCCTGCGCCCAGCGGTGGCTCTCGGGCAGGTGCCGAGCGCTCCGGGCAACGACAGGTAGGCACAAGAGGCTCAGGGCGTACAACCAGCGCCAGCCTCCCGGGCCCGTGCCGGCGAGGGGCAAGAGCGCGAGCGGCACCCCCGCGCCCAACCCCCCAGCCATGCCGAGCACGCCGACGGACCAGGCCCGGCAGCCGTCCGGGACCTCTTCGACGGCCATCACCACCGCGGCTATCCCGGCAGCCGCCACGAGCGCGCCCGCTACAACCTGGGTCAGTGCGAGCCAGGCCACCGAGGGCACGACGGCACCCAGTGCGCTCGAGAGCACCGCCGCCCCCGTCGCCCAAAGCAGCACCGAACGCCGGCCGCGCCGGTCGGCCATGACCAACGCCCCGAGCGCAGGCAAAGCCGACAACTCGACCGCAGCGAAGACAGCGCCTTGCGCGAACGTGCCGGCATGCATCTGGCTCGAGGCATAGGTGAGCGTCTCGGGGAAGACCCCGGCTACAAGACCTTGGACGGCAACCAAGGCCGCCAACGTCGCGAGCACAACCGCTGAACGGCGCTCGACACGTCGGGGTGGGCCCCACCATGGCATTTTCTCCTCGGCGGGCCTAGCGCGCCCCAGGTGAGCACGCAGGAGGGGGGCCAAGAGCCAGGACCACCAAGGGAGGCCCACTTCGAACTCGACCTCTTGGCGCACGGCCACAAGGCCGCCGGCGCCTGCGCCAACCTCGACGGTCCGGCGGTAGGCCGCCAACGGGCCGACCCCTTGGGCAAAGGCCTTGCGCGCGACACCATTCTCATCCCCGGACCCCGCGACGGCCGTCTCGCGCACAAGCCCGTCGCGTGCCCCCAAAAGGACGGTCGCCGTCGAAGGGGCAACGAGAGAACGAGTGACTTTGCGTACATAGGGATCTTAGGGCCAAGGTGCTCACCACTCCTACCGGGTAGCGTCGCAGCGCTCGCACCAGGCCAAATAGCGGCGCAACCTAGGGGTGACAGCAAACACGGCGGCGCCATCGCTGAGCCGAATGCAGCCATCACTTGATTTTCGGTAGACGGCCTGTTTCAGTAGACTGTCTGGCGGCAAGCGAAGTCTTCGAGGAGCTGAGGTGCCCGGGCAACCAAGCACGCGTTGACGCAATAGGTTCCTGGCAACCTGTCATCGCGTGCTGCTCCGAAACTGGCGGCACGGCGAATGTCTTTTTTCCGGTCTAAGCGCGCCTCTAGCGCGCCTCTAGTCGCGCAGCCTTCACCCACTCCGAAAGAGCCAAACCTTGCAGCCCTTCCTCCTCGCCTGCTTGACGTACCTCGCCGTGGCCTTGCCGGGATCGGCCTTGGGCCTTCTTTGGCCCTCCGTTCAGTCGAGTTTTCACGTGCCTGTTGGTTCCCTCGGGATCTTGCTCATACTGGGGGCGATTGCCTCGGTTGCTTCGAGCGCCGGCACCGGACGGCTCCTGGCCCGCCCCCGTACGGCCCCGGTGCTGGGGGCGGGCGCCGCCTTGGTGGCGCTCGCCCTGGCGCTAGAAGCTCTTTCCCCATCTTTCTGGGTTTTCACCGGTGGGTCCGTGGTCTTCGGCATCGGCTTCGGGGCGATCGACTCCGCCCTCAACGCCCATGCCGCCAACCACTTTGGGGCGCGGCAAGTCAACTGGATGCACGCCAGCTACGGCCTCGGGGCTACGGTTGGCCCCCTCCTCGTCACTGGCATGCTCGCCGGCAGCCTCCACTGGCACTGGCGGTGGGCCTTCGGAGCTTTCGCGATCGCAATGGGCGTTACAACGTTGGTGCTCGCCTCAGGGCGAAAGGCATGGCGAGAGAGCTTGCCGGCGCCGGCACCTGCGCCGGCGCCGGCACCTGCGCCGGCCTCAGTAGCGGCCAAGCAAAAGACGAGGCGGCTTGAAAGAAGGAAACCGCCGGCGACCGCGGTCGCCGGCACCGTCATATTTACTGTCATATTTACTGCGGTCGAAACGGGCATCGAGTCCAGTGCCGGCGTTTGGG
>DAHWQF010000592.1 GCA_027334785.1 Acidimicrobiaceae bacterium | reverse complement strand
GTCGCCGGAGTAAACGTAGTTCCAGACGTAGCCTGCCGCGCTCTTCATGTCGGTATTGCGCGCTATGCCCTGCTGGTTGCCCGACCAGTCGAGTTGGCCAAGGATCTCGCTGTTGGCTACGTAACTACCGCTGGCGAAGTCGTTGCCCTGGTAGTTGGTCTCCGAACAGTACGCCTGGAAGTTGAGGTTCCCGTTGACGATGACGCTTCGCACTGGCGCGGCCTGCGAGACAGACCAAAAGTCGGTGTTGGTGCCAAGAGGCCCGGTACCCTGCCAGCAGCCGTTCGCACCGGTGTTGCCAATGGGGGCCTGCATTGGGAGAGGGGTCGGCGTGTAGTCCGGCCTGGCAAGGGTTTCGACGTTGAGCTCGAGGTTGGACAGCGAACGCCAGAAGTTGACTGTCGAGTTGGCCCAGTAGCAGGTTTGGCCTTTTGCGACGAAGCAGTTCCCAGGCCCGGGCTCGGAGTCCAAGGCATTGGGGAACACGTCGACCTGGCCGTTGATCACCGTGTCCTGGGGCACCGCGCCAAGCCCGGCCACTTCGGTGTAGTAGCCGACCTGGAACACGAGGGGATCGGTGGCCGAGCCGTAGGTCCCTGGCTCGAAGAGGAGGGCGTAGCCCTGGTCGTCGAACTGGGCCGAGATGGGCACTTGCTGCGTCGCGACCGCGTTGACGACAGTCTGGATCGCTTGCAGTTCGCTGGCGGCGTCTGGGCCGCTAGGCGGCGTGAAGACGCACACGTTGGGGCCGAACTGGCTAGACGCGTAGGCGCCGCAAAGCGAGGTAGTTGGTGTCGGCTTGGCTGCTGGTGTTGGGGTGGCCGCTACCGGTACAGCAGACAGCCCGACGCCAGCGAGCAAAGCGGCGGTCACAGGCGCAAGAAGCGCGATGGCTCGCCGGCAGCGCCCCATGGGAGCCGAACGAGGCTGGTGGGGCGAGATAGTTGCGATGTGGAGCACGGCTGGTCCCCCTTGCTTGGCAGAGTAGCGCTAAGAGTCAACAAGTATTCTCGGGGCTAAGAGCTCGGATGTCAATGAACAAAGTGTAAAAGGAGAGCTCGGTCGAGCTGCCTGGTAGCGCCGCCAGGCGAGATCATACTGGGGGAAGGTGTTGCCCTCGGGCCGCCATAGGTCGCCCCAGCTCGACAGGCGGTGCGACCAGTAGGTCAGGCCCCATGCCTGGTTGAGGGTGTCCACGTCACCGTAGCGGGTCCGCAAGTGGTCCACGAAACGCTCGAAGGTGCTGCGATTGTACGGCAGGTGCAGACCGGGCTCGTTGTCGACCTGGACCCCGATGAGGGCCGGGTGCCGGTCGTAGGTCGAGAGGATGGCCCTCACCACCCGCTCGGCGTATCAGCGAAAGGCTGGGTGGGAGAAGTCGACCTCCTGGCGGGCGCCCCAGGGCACCGGCCGGCCGTCCGGACCCTCAGCAGCGATCTCGGGATGGCGACGCGCCAGCCATGGGGGAACGGCGTAGGTCGGTGTCCAAGGATGACCTTGATATCGTGCTCAGCAGCCCCGTCGAGCACTGGCCGGAGCCAGTCCAGCTCGAAGCGCCCGTCCTCGGGCTCCCAGGTGGACCACACTGATTCCCCTACCCGGATGAGGGAGAACCCCGCCTGAGCCATCAGATCGAGGTCCTCGCTGAGGCGTGGGGTCCGATGGTATTCATGGTAGTATGCCGCTCCAAAGAGGACACGGGGGGAATCGAGGGCGCTCATCGTCACAAACCTCCCAACGCCTTAGGTGAATCTACCCCCAGAACAAATGATCCGGGTGAGCCAATCAACATCGTGCTCTCCTAATCCCCACCCAAGCCATCAAGCGTGTCTCCCTTAGCCCGCGACGACAACGTCGGCACTTGCCCGAACGAATTCGGAAGCGGACAACGATACCAACGCAACCTCTGCCCATGAGGCTACGTCGTTCGCAGCGGTTGAACCCTCGGTTGGGGCCGGCAATAGCCTCAACACGAGTTGGCGCCTCCTGCTCACCGGAGCGGGGCGTGCGGACCGCAAACGTGCCTGGAGGAGTCTAGCCTTCGAACTGGTGATAGAAGGCGAATCCTACAGGCGCTGGTAGAAGCCCACCCTCGGCCCAGCCCGGCAAGGTGGCCCGGGAGGAGGAGGTGGCGAATGAGCACCCCGTGGAGTAACGGTTCGCTAACGGCTGCCTGCCTCGTCTGCAGCGGGCCGCTCCCATCCGGCCGGCTGAGGACGACCGGCTCGGGCGGCTGCCGCCAGGCCCTCTGGCGCAGGCGCCACCAGTCACCCGTGCAACTGCCCGAGCCGGCACGGCCGGGCCGGTCCCGCAAAGAAGGGACCGTGTACGAGTGCCTCGCCCGTGATGCTCGCCAGGCCGGCAAGCAACGTTGCGAGTGCGAAGGCTTCATGTGCAGGCTGGGCCCGATGGTTATACGCCCTGCTGCCTGTTGACTGAACTACGAGGCCCGTCTCGGGCACGAACGAGGGCGTCAGGGGGCGGTCAGTGTTGGGCCGGAC
>DAHWQF010000591.1 GCA_027334785.1 Acidimicrobiaceae bacterium | reverse complement strand
CCGAGAATCGGAGTAATACCAATAGGTGCCTTGGATGCTCGTGTGGCCGAGGTAGTTAGCGCCGATTTTCACACAGCGAATCGACCTCAGTTTCACGCGTACTCGAAGCGGAGCCGGCGCCCGCCCCACCACGGGACCTGCACCTCGGGTATGTCCGCCTGGCGCAGGACCGGGGAATAGGTCCGGCGGTTGAGCCGCACCACCGTGGTGCCGGTGTAGTTCAAGATGACACCGCTCGTCTGCAAGAAGCGCCGCTGCAAGGTGTCCGGAGTGGCTGCTCGGTAACCGGGCAGGCGCTTGCCGAGGCCGGAACACACGGCGCCCGCCAGCACCGAGAGCACTACGTCCAAGTCGACGTTGAGCGGAACGGCAGAAGACAGGGCATCGAGGTGGAAGCTCCTGATCCCCTCGGCCAAGCGTTGCTCTATCGTCATCCGCCGGGCGTAGCGCTCGATCAGCTGCTTGGCAGAGGAAGAGAAGTCGTTCGTGATGATGACCGTCGGTTCCTCTCGGCCGAGCCCGCGCACGACGAGCTGGCGGACGGGCCTCGGGTAACCGGAAAGGCTGGCCACCTCGTCCACGACCTGGGGCTTTCGGTAGCGGCCGTCGCGCTCGAGTGCGACGATCCGCCACGCCTTGGGGCCGATCGCCTCGATGTGGCGGAGGAGGGCCGGCGAGCGCATCCTCAAGGTGACGAAGCGGACGCCCATGTCGTCGAGCTCCGCCAGCACGGCCTGGGTGGTGAGCTTCTGGTCGAAGACCAAAAGGCTCGGGTAGGTGCCCTTCACCTCCTTCCAGTGCTGGCAGAAGGCGAGCACTTCCCTCGCCTGGGAGGCCTTGGACAAGTCCGCGTTCGCGTAGACCAGGTTGTCGGTACCGGCGTCTTGGGCGAAGAAGGTGAGGACCGAGCGCGTGCGCTGGGAGCGCTTGGGCACGTAGTGCTTCTCCAAGGCGGGGTCCTCGCCCCAGTGCATGATGGCGTGGAAGTCCAGGTCGAAGTCCTCGCCTTCGGCGAGGCCGGCCGCCGACATGGCCTTTCCCAAGGCGGCGAGGAACCGGCGCTGGCGCTCGTGGGAGAGCTTGTAGGAGTAGGTGGTGAGGGCGGTCGTCTTCGGCAGGCACGACAGCCCGGCGAACAGTGCTGCCCCAAAGTCGCAGGCGATGTCGTCCACGTGGGAGACCCGCCTGGTGCTCGTGAGCTTCAAGGCGAGGAGCGAGAGCACCGAGGAGACCGCGGGGAGGACCTTGGTCGAGGGGTAGCCGGCGTCGTGCACTACCTTCGGCAGGTCGAGCGCCACGAGGTCGGGGACGGCGAGCAGCAGCCCGGCGCAGCGGCTCTCCACCACCTGGGGCACCTCGTCGAAGTCGACCCGGCCGGTGCGGGGCAGCCGTTCGCGACGCGGCACGCCCCGCAGCACCTCCGGGCGGCGCCAGAGCCGCTCGAAGCCCTCCTCGGCGACCACCTCGGATATGCCCGTCCGGTTGAGCGGGGTGCCTTCGGCGACAAGCACCTGGGCGATCTCATCGACCGAGTGGCCTGCCTGGCGCAGTTCCACGATCCTTGCCCGCGCCCGCTCCTTGGCCGGCGCCACCTTTGGGCCGGGGCGGCCCACGACGAAGAAGTCCCGCCGCCCCGAGCGGAAGTCCCGGACCATAGCGTGGAGCGTGTCGGTGGCGTAGCCGAAACGCCCGGCCGCCTCGCTGGCCCCCACCCCCTCGTAGAGGTAGGCCCGCAGCGCCTCGTAGCGGCGCTGGGTGGCGTCGGCGGGCTGGGCGAAGAACTCGCCACCTCTCCTGGCCGGTATCGCTGACTGGACCACCCTCCTATTGGATCTGGCCCTCTGCCCCGAGTCAAGGCCTGGAGGCCGCGACATTTGTCACACCCTTGTAATTACAAGGTTGTTCTCACCTCACGAGGCCGAGCCAGGCCACCTCCCCGCCCAAGTGCTACCAGCATCTCTGTATACCAGTCAGCGAGATCGGCCCTAGACCGTCGAACGGCCAGCACCAGGCAAATCAGCGATTACCCAATGGGCAAGACAGGTCTTGGTCCCCGCCTGTCGCGCTCTGGGAGGGCCGGCTACCTAGGAGAAGTGGATGCGAAAATCGGCGTTAGCCACGACGACCTGAAAAAGCCTGGGGTCGAAGCTGTCTTCGGCGTCGAAGCCGATGAGGGCGAGCATCCCGAGTCGAAAATCTACGAGCGCGCCGCCGCCGAGGCCCTGGACGTGTTTTTCGACGAGCGCCGCCAAGAGGTCTTTTTCTCACGTCAAGTCGAGATCCTGCATGAGCGGCAATGGTTCCACTGGATCACGAAGCGGGCGCTCAAGACGCTCCAGGCTGGGGGGATTATCCGAAGCGAGAGCCGACCGCTGGCCCATGGAGGGACTGTCACGCTGTTCTGGCACCAGAGTTATCGGTACTACCGGCGGGATGCGGCGAGAGTCGTAAGCCTCGTCAACGAGTACGCTGACCCCAACATCGGGGGAGCCCTCGGCCTGCAGGGT
>DAHWQF010000590.1 GCA_027334785.1 Acidimicrobiaceae bacterium | reverse complement strand
AGGCTCGGGACTTTCACCAGCCTCGCGCCCTCGTCTAGCACGGGCCACGGCGGGCCCGAGAAAACGGTGACCTCGTGCCCGAGCCGAACGAGCTCGCGCGACAAGAACCGGCAGTACACGCCCTGACCTCCGACCCGGGGGTTGCCCCGGTAGGCGAGGAACGCGACGCGGAGCCGCTCGTTGTCGCCGGCCACCAGGCGGCGGGGACGAGGAGGAGGAACGGCCCCGGGCATCACTACAGCGTTACCTGCCCGGGGGTTGCCGTCAAAACCCGCCCGCCGCCTGGCCCGGTGACGTTGGTGCTGTACCGCCAAGCGCACGCCGGCGGAGCACCCGGAGCGACCCCGTCTCAGCAACCACGTCCCAGTCCCCAGACGCGAGGACCTCCTGGTACAGCTGGTACGGCACCTGGCCGCCCTCAGCTGGGTCCTCGAACACGTCGTGCACGGCGAGGACACCGCCGGCCGCGACCTTGGGCACCCACCAGGAGAAGTCCGCTCTCGCCACCTCGGCCCCATGCCCGCCGTCTATAAAGACCATGGCCACGGGCCCGGGCCACCACCTCGCGACGGTCACCGACTCGCCCACCACGAGCACCACCTGGCCTTCCAAACCCGCGTCGCGAAGGGTCCGCCTCGCCCAGGGGAGCGTGTCGATGGCCCCCGTGGCCGGGTCGACGACCTCGGGGTCATGGTGGGGCCATCCCGGTTGAAGTTCTTCGGAGCCGTAGTGGTGGTCGATGCTGAACAACACGGTGCCGGCCTCGCGGGCCGCGGCACCCAGGTAAACGGCCGACTTGGCGCAATAGGTGCCTATTTCCACCAGCGGGCCGAGCCCCCTCCCGGCGGCCTCGCGGGCAACCTGGTAAAGGGCCAAGCCCTCTGGCTCGGGCATGAACCCCTTGGCCTTGGCGACCACCACCCTCCATGACGGAACAAGCGGTTTGGCCTCGGGCGCGGACGGCGTCGGCACAGGTTGGCCGGAGGGGCCACGAGATTTCACTGGGCCGGATCTCACTGGGCCGGCGCGGTGTTTAGTGCTGCGCAGGTACCCCGTGCCCGTTGGTCGAGGTAGTGCTCGACGGCCCCGCTGCACCCCACCCGAGGCCCTGGCCGGCCTCGGCGGGCCTTGCCGCGAAAACGACCCGGTTGAAGAGCACGAACTTGATGACCCACACGACTCCCCAGGCGAACAACGACGCCGCCATGATGGCAAACGCCCTGTCCAGGCCGATCACGTGGTTGGCCTTGGCCATCTTGTCGGCGATGTCCACCGTGCCCGTGGAGGCGGCCAGCCCGGCCAGGGTGAGCCCCCAGAACGGGACGACTTCTCTCCACAAGTGGCTCTTGCCACTCTTTCCCCAGGCCCACTTGCGGTTGAGCTCGAAAGCAGCGGGCGTCGAAGCAGCGGCACCGAGCGCATTGGAGGCGACCCCGGAGAGGTGGAAGAGCCAGGCGCATATCAGGATCACCAATTCGCTGATCGCCACGGCCACAACCGAAACCATGGAGTAACGGAGGAACTTGGCGAGCGAGCCCATGCCCCTCGCCGGCGCCAGGGCGCGGCTCACTAGCCGGTTGCCGAAGAACCGCCGGGCGGCCGCACTGGCCATCACGCGGTCGATCGCGGTCACCCGACCCCCGTAGCGGGAAGGCGGCTGTGCTGGTGACGCGCCACTAGGGGCGTCAGAGCGTGCTCGCACTTCACCATCGTACCTGTCCGCCAGGGTGCCCAAGGACAGCTCGGAAGGTACGCCACGACCACGCCGCGAGGCCCGTCTAGCATCGTCGTTGCATGCCCAAGCCTGAAGTGCTCACACCCCAAGCCACTGACTTCCCCCAGTGGTACCAAGATGTGCTCGCCAAGGCCGAGCTGGCCGAAACAGGGCCGGTGCGGGGGACCATGGTCATCCGCCCCTACGGCTACGCCATATGGGAGAGGATGCAAGCGGAGATGGACGCTCGCATCAAGGCTGCCGGCGTGCGCAACGCCTACTTCCCCCTGTTCATCCCTGAGAGCTACTTCCGTCGGGAAGCCGAACACGTCGAGGGCTTCAGCCCTGAGCTCGCCATAGTGACCTACGGGGGCGGGAAGAAGCTCGAAGAGCCCGTGGTCGTGCGCCCCACCAGCGAGACCGTCATCGACGCCTTCATGGCCAAGTGGATCCAGAGCTACCGGGACCTGCCCCTTCTGCTCAATCAGTGGGCCAACGTGGTGCGCTGGGAGATGCGGCCGCGACTGTTCCTCCGGGGCACGGAGTTCCTATGGCAGGAGTGCCACACGGCCCACGCGACCGAGCAAGACGCCCACCGTTTCGCCTTGGCGAAAGCCTGCCCGAGCTCGTGGCTCGTGCCCATTTGCAGGGCCTTCCCGTCGCGCATCATGGCCTCGGCCGTCCAGGTCGTGGAGCCGGCCAGCGCGCAGCTCACGGCCCAGGTCCGCGACGTCGCGTTCGCCGGGCGGGGCTACGAGCACGCTCTCGCCGCCGACGGTGGCCTCCTCTTCACCCGGG
>DAHWQF010000058.1 GCA_027334785.1 Acidimicrobiaceae bacterium | reverse complement strand
GTTGGGGCCGAGGCCCGAAGGTGGCTCTACCGGGGCCCCAACACCGCTGGCGCCTTGCCCGAAGTACTGACCGCCGTCGACGAACAGGGTGAGGAGATCGCCTTCCACGCCATGCCGATGCGCCGCAAGTACAGGAGGCTGCTCCCATGACCGAACCCCGCAAAGCCAAGACCGGCGAGCCGATGGACGAGGACTTCTGGCGGCGGGCCGAAGAGAAGGCCGACGCCGGCCTCGACCCCTCCCGGCTGCGCCGTCGAGTCGGTCGCCCCACCCTCGGCACCGACCCAGCCGAGCTGACCGCCGTCCGGCCCCCCCCACGGCTCTGGGAGGGGCTAGCGCTGGTGCCCTAACCGTTGCACTTTTTCGCCGCCATAACTTCTTTTCAGATGATCCGGTAACCGGCCCGGGGGAGGGTCTCTATGACCGGCGGGTCGCCGAGCTTGCGGCGGAGCCGGGAGATGGTGACCTGCACCGTCTTGGTGAACGGGTCGGCCATCTCGTCCCACACCTTGTCCAGCAGGTCCTCGGCCGATAGGTAGGCGGGGCTTGCCTCGATGAGCGCCTCCATCACGGCCATTTCCTTTACCGACAGGTCGATCGAATGCCCGTCGCGTGTGGTGGTCCGTGCCCTCGGGTCGAGCTCGATCCCTCCTGCGCGCAGGATATGCGGCTGCGGCGCCGGCGCCCGCCTCGCCAGAGCCCGGACTCTAAGCACAAGTTCAGGGAAATGGAAGGGCTTGGCGATGTAATCGTCCGCGCCCAGTTCCAGGCCGGACACGCGGTCGCCTGGCGCTCCACTGGCCGTCAACATGAGCACCATGACCTGCTTTTCGCTTTTGGTGATCATCTCGCAGAGCGCGTCGCCATGGATGCCTGGGATGTCCCGGTCCAAGATCACGACGTCGTAGGGGTAGACGTCGAGCTTGAAAGAAGCATCTTTCCCGTCGTAGGCGACGTCGGCACCTATCCCCTGGTCGCGGAGGCCCTCGGCGATATCGTCCGCCAAGCGGTGCGCGTCCTCGACTACGAGCACCCTCACGGCCCGGCCCCAGCTGGCCTCGCCTCTGCGCTGCCCCCGGACGTCTTCGCCCCATTGCCTGCACCCGAGTGCCCGTCAGTTGGCCAGCGGCCTGCTCCCGGGACCAGCCGAGGGCCGCCCGACGTGAGGGCCGCGGGCAGTTCGATCACGACCTGGAGGCCACCCTCGGGGCGGGCGTGCAGCACGAGGGCGCCGCCGTGGGACGCCGCGACCGCCTTCGCGATCGAGAGGCCGAGGCCCGAGCCGTTGCCATCGACGATCCGTTCGGCACCTGGGCGGAAGAAAGGCTCGCCCAGCTGGGCCACCCGCTCGGGGGCGATCACCGGCCCGCCGTTCTCGACTACGAGGCGCGCCCAACGCCCGTCCGAGCCGCTCGAAATGCGTACGAACCCGCCGGCGACATTGTGGCGAATGGCGTTGTCCACCACGTTGGCGACCATCCGGGCGAGAAGGATCTCGTTGCCCATGACGTCGGCGGGAGAGGTGTTGTCCTCGGCCGACAGTTTGAGGCGGGCCAGTTCGGCGTGGTCGGCCTCGAGCGACACCCGCGCGAGCGCCCGAAGTGAGACGGGCTCTGGCGACCCGAGGGCCCCCCGTTGCGACCTGGCCAGCACGAGGAGGTTGTCGAGCAACTTTTCAGCCTGGTCGAGGCCCTCTTCTAGCTTGCCGGCGAGCACCTTCACCTCCCGAGGGGGGTTGGGCTTGCCAAGCGCCACATCGAGCGAGGTGCGCATCATGGCGAGCGGTGTGCGCAACTCGTGCGAGGCGTTGGCAACGAAGCGCCGCTGGGCGTCAAAGGCGCCCTCGAGCCTGCCGAGCAACCCGTCGAAGGTGTCGGCCAGGTCCTTCAATTCGTCGTCCGGGCCGGCTATGGCAAGGCGGGCGTCGAGGTTGTCCTCAGAGATGTGGCGCGCCGTGGCCGTCATCAGCCGGACCGGCCGGAGCGCTCGCCCGGCCATAAGCCAGCCGAGCCCGATGGAAACGAGCGCCATGACCCCGAGCGCCGCCCCCCCGATCCCGAGCCACTGCCGCTTCTCGGCGGGGGTGGGGAGCACGGCCGAAAGGGCGAAGGGCGGTCTGGGGGAGATGTGGGTTTGTTGGCTTCTCGAACCCTGGCCGATCGAAGGGAGCGCACCGGCGGGCCCCCCGGACGCAGCGAACACGGCGACACCGGTTGGCACCCCGGTTTTCATCGCGCACACCAAGGTCGCCGCGGCGAACTTTGGGGTCCTCTTCACAACGCCCCCACTCGATTGCTCCGTCATCGCGACCACCCGGCCTCCGTTGATCACCTTGGGCATGGGGAAGTTCGCGATGCCTTGGCCACGCATACACCCGGAGTACGCCACAAGGCGCTTGGCTTGAAGCGGGACCGCTTTCAGGACGATTTGGCCCCGGCCAACCGACTGCTCGACGCCGAAAGAAGCATTGATGGGCCGCCCCGCGACCACCCCGTAAGTGACNGCGAGGAGCCCCGCTCCAGACAGGAGGAAGAGCGCGCCGTAGAGCGCCGTGAGCCGGAGCCGGACGCTCCGGCGGGGGAGATGTATCCAAGAACGCAAAACCGGGGCCTCCTTCTCGGGCTCCAGGGCTCCAGCGTGCCCGACCAGCGGTAACAACAGGTTAACGGGCCCTTTGTCGCGGCGGTGTTGCTCGCCTGGGCGGCCATGGGTGGTCGCCGGCCCCGGGCGGCCACGTGCGGCCATGGGCGAAGCTCGGTCGCCGGCCCCGGGCGGCCGCAGAAGTCCGGGAGTCCTTTCTCGTAGCAGCAAACGGGGTATTTCCTCGCTTCCTGCTACGAGAACGGGGTGCCGTCCAGGACTTCGGTTGCGATAGGACATGAAATACTATCTTAGTCTTACACTGAGCAAGCGCACCCCAGCCCACGGCGACCGGAAAGCGCCGGGCGCAGCGATTAGCGGGGCCTGTTGAGCCGGTGTTACCACTCGTGGTCGATAATCGCCCCATGACCCATCCAGGACCCGCACGAACGGGTTTCGCAATCGTGCTCGTCGGCGCGCTCGCACTGCTGGCCGCCGGCTGCGGCGGCGGATCGCCCAAGGCCGGCATCGCCAGCTTGGGAAAGACCAGTACTACCCAGTCCAACGCCCCCGCCGCCACCAATAGCTCGGGCGGTGGTGGCGACGCACCCGCTGGCAACGGCGGGAGCAGCAGCAACGGCGGTGGCGGCAACAGCGGCAGCCCTCACGGCCAAGTCAACTCGAGTATGTCCGTTGGCAGCTATGCCGATGCCCTAAAGTTCGCGCAATGTATGCGGTCCCACGGCCTGCCCAACTTCCCGGACCCCAACTCCAGCGGCGCCCTCCAGTTCGGTAGCGGGGACGGCATAAACCCTCAGTCGTCCCAGTTCCAGACGGCCCGGGACGCGTGCAAGAAGTACTTGCCCAATAAGGGAGCCCCGCCTTCTCCGGCGCAGCAGGCCAAGATGCTCGCGCAGGCGCTCAAGTTCTCCGAGTGCATGCGCGCCCACGGCATCACCGATTTCCCCGACCCGCAATCGAGCAATGGCGGGATAAAGATCTCAATTGGGGCCGGCTCGGGCAGCAACCTCAACCCGAACGACCCTCAGTACCAGGCGGCCCAAAAAGACTGCCAAAACCTCATGCCGGGGCCCAGGGGCGCCCAGAAACAGCAGGCAGGGTGACGGGTGTACCACATGGGACGGAGCATGCCGCGGCGAGCCGGCGCTCTACTGGCGGCGGCCGGTCTTTCCGCCTTGGCGGCAGCTTGCGGTGGCGGCGGGAAACAGGCCGGCGTGGCCCACCTAGGCACGACGACGACGGACCGGAACGTCGCCGCCGCGTCTACAGGGAGCACGCCGGCCTCCCCTGGCGCCCTTGTAGCTCAACTGGAAAAATTCGCTCAGTGCATGCGGTCCCACGGCATCGGCGAGTTCCCAGGCCCCGCCGTGTCGAAGAACACGATAAGGGTCGTACTCCCAGCCAACTTTAAGGGCTCGACCAAGTTCCGGGTTGCTTCCCGTGCCTGCCGGAAGTATGCGCCGACGAGCCAGGCGATAACCCCAGCGGAGCAAGCCGATTACCTGAAGGCGGCCGACTGCATGCGCTCGCACGGGATGGTGGGGTTCCCGGGCCCGCAGTTCTCGAACGGCAACGTCACCTTCCCGCTACCGCGCGGTATGGACACGAATTCGCAGCAGTTCCTTCGGGCCAGGGAGATCTGCCAGAACCTGATCCCTCGCGGCCTGCCCTACAGCAGCTGAAACAAGGAGGCAACTTGAGCACGACACCGACCCTGACAGGCGTGGCTCGGCCACCTTCGGGCCCGCAGAGTGCCGGGAGCCGCAGAGGACGGCGCCGGCGCTTTGGCTATTTCGGTGGAGGGGTGGCCGTCCTCGTAGTGGCGGGAGTGGTCCTGGTGGTGACCGACCCCTTTTCCGGGCCGGCCAAATCGGGCTCGGGGGTGGCCGACAACAACTACCCGATCTCCTATCAAACCGTTAAGCGAGGCACCATCTCCTCGCAGGTCGAAGAGAGCGGTACGCTCGGCTACGCCGGCGCCACGAGCATCCTCCTTCCCTCGGGCACGGGTACTTCTACCCTCCAGCAGGCGCAACAGCAACTCGCGTCTGCCGAGCGGGCGCTCTCCTCCGCCGAAGCCAGCCTCTCGACCACGCTCCAGTCCAACGCGGAGTCACTGGCACAAGCAGAGCAACAGGTGGCCGCCGCCGAAGTGACCCTGGCCTCCGACGACCTCGCCCTCGGCACCGCCCGCCAGTCGAACTCCGAGGCGATGGTGCAGGCAGAACAGCAGGTGGCGTCAGCGAGGGCCAGCCTCGCCTCCGACAACGCCGGCCTAGGCACGACGGGCCAGTCCAACTCCGAGGCGATCGCGCAGGCCGAGGCGCAGGTGGCGGCCGCCAGAAAGACCCTGGCCAGTGACGAGGCGGCACTCGCTACGACTGAGAAGTCCAACGACCAGGCGCTCGCCCAGGCAGAGGCCCAAGCAGCCTCCGCGATAAAAACGCTGGCCGGCGACGAGGCGGCGCTCTCGACCAACCGCCAGGCGAACAGCCAGGCACTGACGCAGGCACAAGCGCAGGTGAAAAGCGCCAGGTCAACCGTGGCGACCGACGAGGCCTCCTTAGGTAGCACCCTACGGGCCAACTCGGTAGCCCTCGCCCAGGCAGAGGCACAGGTCGCGACCGCGCGCCAGTCCCTCGAGGGGGACGAGAAGGCGCTCTCCACCGCCAACCAGTCCAACTCGGAGGCCATGGACCAGGCCGAGCAGCAGTTGTCCACGGCCAAGGCCACCTGGGCGGCGGACCGCACTCAACTCGAGACCGACCAGGCCACCCTTTCCGCAGAACAGCAAAAGGAGGCGGTCGACTGCCGCAGTGCGGGGGGAGCCGGCGCGACCACGCCAACGTCAGGTGCTTCTTCTGGCGGTTCGTCCGCCTGCGCCGCCGACGAGGCCCAGGTGTCGACCGACCAGTCCACAGTGTCCTCAGACCAGACGAAGGTGACCTCCGACGAAGCTGGTGTCGTGTCGGCGCAGCAGGCGGTGGCCAAGCAGAAGACCACCAACACCCAGGCCGCCCAGCAGGCCGAGGCCAAGGTAACCGCTGACCAGGCCGCCCTGACATCGGCCGAGCAGGCGGTCGCCGCCCAGGAGACCACCAACACCAAAGGCACCCAGCAGGCGCAGGCGACGGTCCAGCAGGCGCAGGCCGCCCTGGTAGCGGCGCAGCAGGCGGTGGCCAAGCAGAAGACCACCAACACCCAGGCGACCCAGCAGGCCCAGGCCAAGGTAACCGCTGACCAGGCCGCCCTGACATCGGCCGAGCAGGCGGTGGCCAAGCAGAAGACCACCAACGCTGCCGCTGTCAGACAGGCCAATGACCAGATCCAGGCGGCCAAGATCTCGGTCGACCAGGACAAGGCCACCCTGGCCAAAGACGAGGCAAGTGCCGCCGTATCGGCGGGCGGCAACCTCTATACGGAGCTCCCGACCAGTGGGCAGGTGATCAGGCGGGGACAGCAGCTGTTCGGCATCGGCGGGAACCCCGTCGTCCTGCTCTACGGTGACGTGACGCCGGCCAGGGCGTTCTTGCCGGGTATGCCGCCCGGGCGGGACGTCGCCGCTCTCAACGCCAACCTGGATGCCCTCGGCTACGCGAGGGAACTGAAAGGCGGCCGCTTCACGCCCGCTACCGAGAAGGCAGTCAAGGCATTCCAGAAGGCCCACGGCATGGCCGACACGGGCCAGTTGCCACTCGGCTCGGTCATCTTCGAGCCCGGGGCGGTGCGCGTCACCTCGGTCGTGCCCAAGCTCGGTTCCAACGTGGGCGCCGGCCAACCAGTGCTAGACGTGACCCTGCTCACCCGCCAGGTGAACATCTCGCTCGACGCCGCCCAGCAGTCAGAGGTAAAGGTGGGCGACAAGGTCTCGATCGTGCTGCCCGACAACTCGACGACGCCGGGCGTCGTCTCCTCCGTCGGGAAGGTCGCGAGCACGTCTTCCAACGGGACGACGATCACCGTTCTCGTAACGCCGACAAACCCTGCGGCGACCGGCACGCTCGATTCGGCCCCGGTCAACGTTTGGATCACCGAGGCGAGCGCCCCGAATGCCTACATCGTGCCCGTGGACGCCCTGGTCGCCCTCTCGTCCGGCGGTTACGCCCTGGAGGTCGCAGGGGCCAACGGGGTGCACACGTTGGAGGCCGTCTCGCTCGGGCTCTTTGACGATGCCGACGGCCTGGTACAGGTGAACGGGCCGCAGGTGAGGGCAGGCCAGAAGATCGTGGTACCGGCGCCGTGAGCCCGCTCGCGAGGCTACCCTGGGCTCCCCCACCCCCCGCAACTCCTGCCCCGAGCGAGCCGGAGGCGTTGGCGCCCGATGCAATAGCAAGCCCCTCTTCTGCAGTGATCGAGTTGTTCGACGTGACCAAGACCTACTTCGTGCAACCGCCGGTCGAGGCCCTGCGAGGCGTGAGCATGGCGGTCCACCAGGGGGAGCTCGTGGGGGTGGTGGGCCCGTCCGGCAGTGGGAAGACGACGCTTTTGCACTTGATGGGCACGCTCGACCGGCCGACCAGCGGTACGGTCTGGGTGACGGGTTACGATATCGCCAAGCTCTCGGACAGGGAGCTCTCGGCGCTGCGGGCGGGGCGGGTCGGCTTCGTGTTCCAGCAGTTCTTCCTGGCCGAGCACCAGACTGTGCTCGACAACGTGGCCGACGGACTCCTCTACGCCGGCGCGACGCTGGCAGAACGCCGCCAAGCTGCCGAGGAGGCGCTCTCCCGCGTCGGCCTCGCCGACAGGCTCGGCGTGCGGCCTACCCAGATCTCAGGCGGCCAACGCCAGCGGGTGGCTATCGCAAGGGCGCTCGTGGGCCGGCCGGCGATCGTGCTAGCTGACGAGCCGACCGGCAACCTGGACCAGGCGACCGGCCAATCGATCCTCGACCTCTTCGTCGAGCTCAACTCCGAAGGCACGACGATCATCGTGATCACCCACGACGTGGCCATAGCCTCCCGCATGCGCCGGGTTGTCCGGTTCCTGGACGGGCTGATCCTCGACGACTCGGCTAGCGGCGGAGCAGGCCCGCGGCTGGCGGGTGCGGAGATAGGACCGACGGTGGACGGAGCAGAGGAGGCGGCGGGGCGGAGCGGGGGGGCACTGTCTCCTGGCGACGGTCCAGACGGTCCAGACGGTCCAGAGGCAAGAGCATGAACGGCCCTGTCAACGGCAGCGGGGCGCTGTCACCGGCGCGGCTCCGCCCCCGTGACTTGGCCCGCCTCGCCAGCATCGGTATCAGGACCCGCAAGCTCCGGGCAGGATTGTCGGCCCTGGGAATAGCGATCGGCGTGGCAGCGATAGTGGCCGTGCTCGGCCTCTCGGCGTCCTCCGAGGCGGGCTTGCTCGCCGAGATCTCCAAGCTCGGCACCAACCTCCTCACTGTCACAAACGGCCAGACCCTCTTCGGCCAGACAGCCGAACTGCCCAAGGCAGCCCCGGGAATGATCGGGCGGATCGGCCCGGTCACCGACGTCCAGTACACCGGCGCTGTCAACAACGCGAACGCCTACAAGAGCCCGCTCATAAACTCCATCAACACCAACGCGATCTCGGTCGACGCTTCCAGCCTCGGGCTGCCGGCGGACGTCGGCACGACCGTCGCCCAGGGCACTTACCTCAATGCGGCAACCCAGAACGAGCCAGTCTGCGCCCTGGGGGCTGCGGCGGCGCAGCGCCTCGGGATCGACAGGGTCTTCCCGGGCGAGCGGATCTGGGTCGGCGGGATGTGGTTTTACGTGACCGGGATCTTGAAACCGGCTCTCCTGACACCCGAGATCGACTCTTCAGTGCTCATAGGTTTCCCGGCGGCTGAGAAGTACCTCGCCTTCGACGGTCACCCTTCCGAGGTCTACGTGAGGACCGAGAACTCTCAGGTCAACGCCGTCTACAACGTGCTCGCTTCGACGGCCAACCCCGAATCACCCAACGAGGTGGACGTTTCCCAGCCCTCACAGGCGCTTGTCGCCCAGGCCGAAGCCAAGGCCGCGCTCAACAGCCTGTTCTTGGGCCTCGGGGCGGTGTCCCTCCTCGTCGGTGCCGTGGGGGTCGCCAACATAATGGTCATATCGGTGCTGGAGCGCCGGTCGGAGATCGGCCTGCGAAGAGCGCTCGGGGCGACCAAGGGCCACGTACGCGTGCAGTTCATGGCTGAGGCAGTCCTGCTCTCCGTGATCGGCGGGGCGATCGGGGTTGCGGCGGGGGCGATATCGACCGCCGTATACGCGTCCGCCAAGGGCTGGCAGGTGGACGTACCACCTCTCGCATGGGGGGGCGGTTTCGGGGCGGCGATACTGATCGGAGTGATCGCAGGGCTCATGCCGGCGCTCCGCGCCGCCCGCATGTCGCCGACGGAGGCGCTCTGGAGCATTTGAGGCGCCGGCGTGGGGACTGCGGGGGGACCGGCGGGCCGGGGCGGGCCGGCCGACGGCCGGCGGCGGCCGTTGGTGAGTCGCGCACCTCGTGCAGGGGCAGGCGAGTTGTGCGCGAAGACCCCCGGCCGCACCAGGTTGCAGCGCGCTAGATAACCAAAGGGAGGGACAATGTTTAGCACCAAGCAGGTTGAACGAAGCACCCCCAGCCGAAAGATCCGTGCAGCACGGCGGGCCGGGGTGGCCTACCAGGCGAACCGGGAGGCACTCGAGCCGCCGCTGCGGCTGCTCCTCGACGCCGCGTTGGCGGCGCGGATGTACCCACGGTCCGCACCGCCCTCATCGAGCGACTGTCCTGCCTCATCTACCTGAGCAGCGGTATGCACCGCGGCGCCATCCCTTCGCTCCGGGGCCTCGCCGCCGCCAGCGGGAGATCAGGAGCTGCGGGCGTGGCTCCTCCCTGACAGACGCGCAGAGCCCCGAACCCTGCCGGCACCAGCCCCGCTGAGCAGGGGAATCGTTGCCCGCGGGCAGAGGTCCATGTTTTTGTTCGCTTCGCCTCGTTCATGCTCTAGCCGCCTGGTGGCGCCGGAGCAAGAAAGGTCGTTCGCCCCTAAGCTTGCGATTAAACCGTGATTGGGTTGTTTAGGCGGTCTTCTTGATCACCGGGTAGCGGGTTCGAGGTGGCCGGCGAGTACCTTTGGGCCGTCCGGGGCCTGCTTTTTGGGATTTCGGTGGGTTGGCGGGGGTGCCTATGGCTGCACGAAGTGAAGAAAACCCCCTTCTGACACGGCCTGGAGTGAGCTTGCCGGGGTCCCTCGGCCGCTCCCAGGGCAATCGTAGGTCCTCGACGATGCCCCGGGCTATCCGGAGCTGGCTGTAGGCGGCGACGGTGAGCCATGTCCAGCGGTCAGCTTGCTCAGGCGTACGGGGCGACGGTGTGGTCCAGCCCAATGTGTTCTTCACGAAGCGGTAAGTGTGCTCCAAGTCGAAGCGGTGTAAGTAGGCGTTCAGGCAGAGCTCGAGGTCAGGCTGCCCTGGTCCCGACCACCAGAGCCACAGCACCTTGTTGTTGGCCCGGGAGCTGGCTTTGGGGAGCCGTTCCACGTCGACCCTGATGACACTGCCGCGTACGACCGGGGGGAGGCCGTCCCCGGCCCAGCGCCCCCGGCAATGGAGGCGCGGGTGCAGGTTGTGCCAGGCACGGACGCGGACCTTGCCGTAGCGGGGGTCTTCGAGGCGGGCCTCGGCGTCTGGGGCGGGGGCCGTCTTGTCGTCGGAGAGCTTGAAGCGCTGGCCGTGGCGCCGTGGGCGGCCGGCCCTGCCGGCGGGCCGGGGGCCGGCGGGGGGGTCGGTGTAAAAGACCCTGTCACCGCGCACCCGGACGAGCACCTGGGCGCGCACGTCGGCCAGGCCATAGGTGAGCCCAGCAGGGTCGTAGCCGGCGTCGAAGACGAACATCGGCACAGCGCCGCCCTCGGGCAGCATCTCGGTAACGCGCTGTACCTGGGCGACGGTGGCGGTCGTGGCGTCCTCGCCGGGCGCTATGCGCAAGGCGTCCAGCGGTGCGGTCCAGGAGTCGGGGGCGAAGTTCAACTGGGAGACCCACTGGAAGGACCACCCGGCGACGATCGGCTGGCCGGCAGAGTGCTTGGAGGCCGAGTGGTAAAAGCCCCTCTCGGGTGAGGTCTCGGCGTCGCAGCGCTCCCAGGTAGAGGCGTCAACAGCGAACACGGCCGGCCAGCCCTGCGGCCGGTAACGCACGAGCAGCTCTCTCATGCTGTCGGCGTCGACTTCGCCCCGGGACAGCGCCTTGTACAAGCTCCCATGGCTGCGGCGGAAGGTCGGGCCGAGCGACAGTGCCGGCACCGAGGAGACCGGCCCCGGTGCGCACAGCGCAGCGTCGGTGAGCTCGAACAGGGCGTCGGCCCAGCTCCCCAAGCAGTCGTAGAAGCCGTTGCGGAGCTCGACCAGCTGCTCCAGTTCCTGGGCGCGCGCGGCCAAAGGCGGGGAAGTTGGCACGTCCTGACAGTATTACTACTGTCTGGATGTGTCAAGGATATTATTGGTAATAACAGGAGGATTTCTATGGCGAGGACCAAACAGGCTGACCGGCTGGCCAAGTACGAGCGCCGCTACCGAGAACTAGCGGCGCAGCTGGCCAACGTTGGCCTTATCTACTCAGGCAGCATCACCCGGCGCTACACCCGCTGCGGGACCCCGGGCTGCAAGTGCCACGCGGAGCCCCCCGAGATGCACGGGCCGTACTACCAATGGACCGCCAAAGAAAACGGCAAGACAGTCACCAGACGGCTCAGCCCGTCGGAGGCCGAGCTCTACCAAGAGTGGATCGACAACGACCGCCAGCTACGGCACATCCTCCAGCAGATGCGCCAGGTAGCCACCAAGGCTGCCGACCTGAGGCTCAAACAGCTAGCAAAACCCTAGACCCCAGGTTTAAACGCAAGCTTAGCTCCCGCAGCTGCCGGTAAATCCGAGCCTGCTCATCGGTGCCCGCTGCGATTCGTGCGTAGTCCTCGTCGCTCGTCTCGCCGCACCAAAAGCGGCCTTCCCTATATAGGAGCACTTCGAGCTGAGCGATGTTGTCGACGACCTTCCCAGTGCGCTGCGCGGTGGCGCC
>DAHWQF010000589.1 GCA_027334785.1 Acidimicrobiaceae bacterium | reverse complement strand
ATCCACGAGCACGCCTGCGTCCGCTGCCCCATGCTCTGGCCAGACCCTGCCCAAAAAGCGCGGCTGGTCGAGCTTCGCGACAACCTCGCCGCGCGCGTTGCCGAAGCTGAACGCGAGGGCTGGTTCGCCGAGATCGAAGGCCTGCACGTGAGCCTCGCCGGCGCCGAAGACAAGCTCGCCCAGATCGATCACGTCACACCGCAGTCGGTGCCGGTCACTCTCCGTCCGAAGAACGGGCGCCGGTAGCCGTCATCGAGTGCCGGACGGCCTCTCAGCGGGACCAACTCGTGCCGGTTAGGGCTGGCGCAAAAACAACTTCCCACTTTCACGTCGCAGGTGAGCAGGGGCTAATCGTGTAGTTGCGGCTGGGCTGGGTGTCGTGGTGGCGCACCGACAGGTCTTTCATCTCTTTGTCGCTCACCTTGACACCCGTTGGGTAGTCGGCACGCACGAGGTGGGCGTCCACCCCGAGCCCGGTCTTGGTGCGGGTGGTGCTGATGTAGTTGACGACGGTCTCGTAGTCAGTGAGCGGTTTCCCTGCCCAGTTCTTGCTTATCTCACTGAATGCCCTGTGCTCGATGGGGTTGTACTTCGAGGCGCCGCTCGGGTAGTGGCAGACGGTTACGGTAAGGCCGTAGGGGTCGCAGAGGCGGTGCTGGAGCCCGTGCTTCCAGGCCTTGCAGCGTGACCCGTTGCTGCCGCCGGAGTCGGCCAGGACGAGCAGCTCGGTCGCCCCCGGGTAGCGTTGGCTCCCGTGGCAGTCCCACCACCTGGCCAGGTTGTCGACCGCGAAAACGGGGGTGTCGTGGGCCGTGCCCACCGAGACACAGGCTTCGTTGGCGGCGAGGTCGTAGACCCCGTAGGGCAGGGCGACGCCCTTCGCGTCGGAGGGGAAGTCGTGGTCGAGCACCAAGGTCGGCTCCTTTTCCCAGGTGGCACCGGGGTTACGGAACTCCCCGACCAGCTCCCGGTGCTTGCTGTCGACGCTCACGACGGGCAGGCCGGCCTTCGCGAAGGCGTCTCGCTGGGCCGAGATGTAGGCGAACTGCTCGTCGCGCCCGGGGTCTTTCTGGCGGTTCAGCTTCTTCGCGTTCGCCCGGAGCTTGAAGCCGAGGCCCTTCAGCAGCTTGGCGACGGTCTTGGGGCACACGTCGATCCCGGCAGAGCGCAGCTCGCCGGCGACCTTTTCGGTGGTGCGCCTCGTCCACTTGCTGCCCGTGACGGGGTCCCCGGCCGTATCGTGCTCCATCAGGTGGCCGATCGCCTCGATCACCTCGGGGACGCTTTTTTTGCCGAGGGCCGCCCCCCACCGGCCCGGCGCACCCGGCCCGGGGTGATGTCGCCGGCGAGCAGCTCCCGGCGCCCTCTGGCGACGGTGCCGGGGTCGATGCCCAACAGCTCGGCGACCTGGGTGTCGCCGCCGTGGCCGACCTTCATGGCCTCGAGGCCTGCGTAGAGCCGTCGCTGGCGCTCGTCCAAGAGGCTGTAGAAGAGCACGATGGCCGCCTTCAGCTCGTCTGGGAGCACCCGCAGGCCTGGCCCGAGGTAGAGTCGGCTCGCCTCGGCGTCGTAGACCGAGCGGGCACGCAGCTGCGCCCTCCGAGTGGGGGCGTCCGGCGCCAGGTACACGTAGCGACCCTCGACGCGCTCGCGGGCAAGGCGCTCCTGGCGGACCAGCTGGAGCAGGGCGCCCTTGGCCTCGACGTGGAGCACTGCCTCGGCCTCCGCGGCGTCGTAGCCGGCCTCTGCCGCCTTCACGAGCGCCTCCGCAGTGGACACGAGGCTCCCGAAGCGGGAGAACCACACCGCCCGGAAGCCCCACAGCCCGAGGGAACCGAAGCGGGCTATCTCTTCCAAGGTGTAGAAGCGGCCGCCGTGCGAGTAGCTGCTCCGGTAGCCGAGGCCTTGCAGCTTGCGGAACACCGTCGCGTCCGAAGTCGTCCCGAGCGCCTCCTTCAGCTCGCCGATAGTGGCGATCTTTGCCTGGTGGAGAAGGCTTTTCACGGCATCGTGGTGGTACTGCTCCGGTCTCATTCTGATAGAGTTCCTCCTCTCGAGGAGTCACTCTAGCGTAACTACACGCGTGTAGTCAAGCTCTGTTGGGCGCGAGCACGTTCGGACTTACGTGACTTACAATCCCATCTCAGCGCCCGCTATCACTGTCAGCTTGTCGGTGCCGGGCCGGCGAGGGTGCGCCTACGCTCAGACCTGGGAAGTTATTCTTGCGTCAGCCCTTAGTTCAGAGAATGCCTGACGGGCCGGTCGCCGTCAGCGACCTCTTGGGCGACGACCAGCCGTTGCCACCGGCGGGGGGGCGAAGGTGACGACGGCACCCGCCCGTCGGCCCGGATCCGCGCGCTTGGTTCCGGTCCTCACCCCTGGGGTTCGCCTACCGGCTCACCCCGGGGCTCGTCCCTCCGCCCAGCGCGCGGAAGGAAGGAGGTGGTCCCCCAACTGACTCCTGGGGTGGGGCGTTTTACTTGGCCACCAGTGGGGCGCGTGAACTGGCCATTGACAA
>DAHWQF010000588.1 GCA_027334785.1 Acidimicrobiaceae bacterium | reverse complement strand
GTGCTTGGGCGAAGCGGCGGTGCCCGAGCAAAGCGGCGTAGCCCTGGTGGTGGCAGGCCCCGTGGACGGGGCCACCTGGAGGCTCTCACTGGAAGGCAGCTCGAGGGCTGTGCTCTATGGCCCGGCCGGCGAGGTAACTCAGCTCGCCGAAAGGACCCCGTCCACTGATGGGGCGCTCGGTGGCGACACGGGGTTGCTAGAGCCCTTGGACGGCGACGGCGAGCCGAACGTGGCGCAGGAACTTGACGGTGGAGGCGGAGAGGCGGCGGCAACCGAGGAATTACGAGTCGAACTGGTGAGTGCTTTTGACGCTGAGGAGGTTGCGTTGCTGAGTGAGGCAGTGGGTGGCCCAAGCGAGGAGAGGCTCGTAGATATCACTACGGGAGCGACGAACGGCAATGGGGCCTCTGTTGGCGCCACGGCCCGGCTCGAGCGCCACGAGGTGGAGATCCGCCTCCTCGGCCCGGTGGACGTGGTGGGAGGTGACATGGAGGCCGTCGGCAGTTCGAGGATCATGGCGGCGCTCGGCGTGCTGGCGTACCTGGCGGCACACCCGCGCCCGGTGCCGGCAGAAGAGTTGGCGAGCGCGCTGTGGCCCCTCGACGCGACGAAGGAGAACTACGGAGGCCCGCAGCGCAAGACCGTAATGAACGCCTTGTCACGGGCACGAGCCGTCCTCGGTTATGGGACGAATGGGAAAGAGCGCCTGGTACTCGGGCCACAGGGGTACCGCCTGTCGAGCGAAGTGGGCTCGGACTGGGCGCGCTTCGATGAGCACGTGTCCATGGCCCGCAGCCGGCACGGTCAGGAAGCGGCTGTTCACTTTCGAGCCGCCCTGGAGCTGGTCCGAGGGGAGCCGTTCGGGGGCGCGTTGGCCAGCCAGTTCTTCGAGTGGGTGGCGAGCGAGCACCTGGACATGACGCTCGCGGCCAAGGCCGTGGACGTAGCCCAGGACCTGGGGGAGCTTGCCTTGGAGGCCGGCGACTTCCCGACCGTGTACTGGGCGGTGGACAAGGGGCTGAGCTTGGAGCCGACCCGGGAGGAACTGTTCCGTCTCTGGATGCATGCGCTCGGCCGCGAGGGTCGGCCCGCCAAGGTCGACGACGTCTACCGGCGGCTGAAGCTGGTCCTCCGCCAGCGCATCCACCCGCTGCAGGAGCCGCAGCGGGAGAGCTGGCAGGTGTGGCGGAGCTACACCGCCGTCGAGAGCTTCGCCGTCGGCCGGCCGGGGGAGTGGTGATTGTTTCATGTAGGCGCCCAGCGCGGTGGGGGTCTGCTGACCAGCGTCGTACCCCATGGCGTCACGATCGTGAGGGTGCCGTCCTCGCTCAGGGTGAGCGACCAGCCCGGTTGGTGCCACAAATGGTGGTGGCGGGCGCAGGCCAGGACAACATTGGAGAGGCAGGTTGGCCCGCCCTTGGAGAAGTGCACGACGTGATGGCCCTCGCACCAAGCCGGCGGGCGGTCACAGCCTGGGTGGCGGCAGTGGGAGTCACGCACGACGAGGGCGGACCAAAGCGACGGGGGGATGGTGCGGGTGGCCCTCCCGTAGTCGAGCACGGCCGAGCGCCCCGCCAAGACGATCCGGTGGAGTTCGCAGTCGCAGGAGAGCGAGGAGACTACGTCGGGAGTGACCCAGGTCCCGTCGGCCATCTGCCCGGGGCCATCGCCGGCGAGGTCCTCGAGGTCCACCACGACGTTTAGGTAGGGCCGGGCTCGCGAGCCGGCGGGACGCTCCCGGTTGACGAGGAACCACCTGCAAATGTCGATGAGGGCGTCGGCCCGCAGCTCGGAGGAGGACTTGCCTCCCTCGCCAAGTGCCGGCTCTTGGGCAACTTCGGCGAGCGCAGCCTCTACGACGGCGGCGTCCTCGGGGCGTAAGTGCCCCGAAATCTCGCGCCGCCCCTCCAGGGTCCTCGACAGGTGGAACTCGCTCGGGCGCTCAGCGGGAGGTGGGTCGTCGTCGAGCGCCTCTGCCCTGAGCCTCCAGTGGCGCATGGCGGCTGCGGTCTCGGTCGCCGAGAGCTCTTCCCAGGCCTCCACGAGCCCTTCTTCCTGCTCGGCGTAGAGCCCGAGGTGGTGCTCGGAGACGTTGGCCATGACGGCGTCCACCTGGCCGGACGAGAGCCTGCCCTCCTCCCAGGCGAACCGGGTCGCGGGCAGGGCCGCCAATCGCTTGGCAGCGAGCGCCTCGCGGTGTGCCTCACGGCGGGTGCGCCGGCCATGGTGGGCGAGCCAGGCGGTGAGAGAGAGCGAGCCGTCCTCCTTCCAGCCCTCCTTCAGGTCGAAGGCCTCGAGGGCGGAGGAGACTTTGGCCTGCAGCCGGTCGATCGCTCCGAGAGCAGCTTCGAGGTCCGCCGGCTCGGGCGAGATGACCAGGCCCTCCACCATCTCCACGAGGTCGGCCACCGCCGGCGCCATGGGTCTATCGTACACGCGTTCGAGCAGTTTTGGCAACATTTGTGCTGTCTTGTGGCCCCACGGCGTGCTCTGCTCAGAACTGGACGGCAGTAGGGCGTCGGCGC
>DAHWQF010000587.1 GCA_027334785.1 Acidimicrobiaceae bacterium | reverse complement strand
GCTACTGGCTCGTCTCCTCCACCGGGGCCGTCTACAACTACGGCGACGCCGCCTCCTACGGCTCCCCGCTGCCGAGGAAGATCCGGCCCGTCGTCGCCTTCGCCGCGACCCCCGACGGCCGTGGCTACTGGATGGTGACGGACAAGGGCAACGTCTACAACTACGGCGTGGCGTGGTACGGGTCGGCGGCGGCCAGCGGCGGCAACCCGAGCCCCATCGTCGGGATCGCCGCTGCTCCCTCGGGCAACGGTTACTGGCTCACGACCAAGGACGGCGGGGTGCTCAACTACGGGACGAAGTGGCTCGGCTCGCCACGGGCTTGAGCTAGGGCAGCTTCAGAACAGCGTCGGGGTTGCGTCCAGGCATCGCCCGACGTCCCGGAGAGTGGGGCGACAAATCTTGTTCTGGACCATCGGCTTCAAGTCCACCCCGATGGCGTCTCGCCCCATGTCCATGGCGACCCGCGCCGTCGTGCCAGTGCCGACGAACGGGTCGAGCACGACGCCACGACCCGGAGTGCCGTGACCACAGTCCGTCCAGCCGACTGTCTCGCGCCTGGCGAATGTGAACTCGCGAAAGTAGCCGCCCAATGCGGCCTTCGCCTCAGCGGCAAGACGCTGCACCTCAAGGGAGTTGCGTCCCGTCCCGCTCTGGAACTTCGTCGCCTTGCCCACATCGCTAACGCCCGTTGCCTGAATCGCGCGGATGTGGGCCGGTGTCAGTCGATGCTGCCGAGCCAGTTCCATCGCACGCTTCGCCTGGGGGCGTGACTCATCAAGCTGGTCCGTCCGCTCCTCGACCCGAGCGCGGGGACGACCACAGGTTGCGCAGACCTGTGGTGGGCAGGCCAGAGAGATGGCCCGCCGCACAATCTCTCGGGGGAACGGTGCCAGATGGGCGCTCATGTCGCGTTCCGGTTCGATGAGCCAGACATCACCGGGGTTTGCTGCGACGCCGAGGTACTGCTGGTACCCCGCGAGGTCGTAGTAGTAGTTCGGCTTGTGTGTGAGGTGGATGATGTACTCATGCCGGACAGCCAGCCGGTTCCGCGCGGGCTCGGGCATGCCACCAGGCTTCGCCCAGATGATGCGGTTGCGGATCGACCAACCGGAGTCCACGGCAGCCGTCTCGATGCGGCCAGGTATGCCGACCAGGCTCCGCTTGAAGTACGTGTCGCCCACGTTGAGGAAGATTGAACCGGTCGGGCGGAGCACCCGCTTCCATTCCGTCAGGCAGTCCATGAGGGACGAGACGAATCCATCAGGCGTCGCTTCCTGCCCAATCTGGTCGGGGTGTCCGTAGTCTCGCTTCTGCCAGTAGGGTGGTGAGGTCACCACGGCGTCGACCGAGTTCGCCGGTAAACCAGTCTGGCGTGCGTCTCCGACAACGATTTGCGCGGTTGGTACGGGGAGCCCCGCCTCCCACGTGCTCAGGCCGCTGATAGGGTCACCCACGCCTTCCTCCTTGCTCAGAACAGGGTCGGGGTCGGGTCCAAGCACCCCGGCGAGCACCACAGCACCTCTCGGTGCCGGTTCTCGCTGTTGCCGTCGCCTCGCTCGGCACTCGCGCTGGTCTGGTAGCTCCCCGACGACAACCACCGCACCCGTCGCCACGTGCTCGGCATCACGTCCTCGTGCTCCAAGTCGTAGCCCGCGAGCACAATCCGGTAGCGCCGATCCTCGCCCGACGCAGCCGGTCGAGCATCCGCTCAACCTCGGCCGTGTTCGGCCCATACTTCGCCTTCTTGCTCATCTCTCTCCCGTCCTCTCTGCGAGTGCCCGGAGCCTGACTCCGGCGTGTGCGATGTCCCAGGCGGACCGGCAGTGCCGCAGCACTCCGGTACCACGCGGCTCGTTCGGGCCGACCAACTCGGGCGGGTAGGCCCGGAGCGGCGCAGAACCGTGCCCGCCGGGCGGCACTAGCTGCACGGTCTTCGAGTTGGCGAGCACGACGCCAAGTACGGCCGCCGCGTCGAGCAGTCCGCGTACCTGAATCAGCCCGAGGTGCGGGTTGGGCGCGTTGACGTCCTCGACGCACACCAGGACCGTGAACGGCCCAAACGGCTCGGCCTCCATGACGTCACACACCGCGTCCCACACCGCGTCCCACACGGCCACTACCCACTCTTGGAGAGATGACCCCTTGCGTTGCACCACCTCGTGCGCGACGAGCTTGCCGTCCACCACCAGGACCAGACCGGTTTCCTGACCGCCGGGGTCCACACCGAGAACTGCGCGGAAGTCACTCACCGTCCCGCTCCCAGTCGTACGGCCGCCCCTCGGCCACCACGCGGAGCACCCGCACCGCAGGGAACGGCCGCGGGAAGCTCTCGACCTCGCGCGGAGCCCTGGTGGTCCGGCGCCCGGAGACGTCGAGCCAGACCACCACCCCTACGAACAGGACCATCACGCCGAGCCAGAGCCAGGTCATTGCTCCTCCTCCCAAAAGCACCCGAGGACACTTGCCACGGGCGTGACCAACGTCACGACGTCATCGGGA
This sequence comes from Acidimicrobiaceae bacterium, assembly GCA_027334785.1. Taxonomy (GTDB): domain Bacteria; phylum Actinomycetota; class Acidimicrobiia; order Acidimicrobiales; family Palsa-688; genus JAJZYO01. The sequence goes on along the minus strand of DAHWQF010000587.1, from coordinate 27 downwards.
GAGGCCAGGTCTTGCAGCACCAGCGCA
>DAHWQF010000586.1 GCA_027334785.1 Acidimicrobiaceae bacterium | reverse complement strand
GGTTGCCGAGGGTCACCCTCCGGCGAACGATGAGGGCGATGTGCCACCAGTGCCCGGGCGTGCCTACCCAGCGTCCGCCCGGACTGGCCCCGTCGAACCCCGCACCACCAACTCGGGATGGAAGCGAAGGTCCACGTGGGCGACGGGCACACCGCGCATCTCGTCTAGAAGTGCCCGCACCGCTGCCTCGCCCATGGCCCGGACCGGCTGGCGCACTGTCGTCAGGGGAGGCGAGGTGAAGCTCATGAGCGGCGTGTCGTCGTAGCCAACCACTGATAGATGCGCGGGCACCTTTAAGCCCAGCGCCTCGGCGGCTCTCACCGCGCCCAACGCCATCAGGTCGTTGGCACAGACGATGGCGGTGACGCCGGCTCCGAGGAGACGGTCCGCTGCCGCGCGCCCTCCCTCGACTGTGAAGAACGACGAGACCTCGACCCATCTGGTCGCATCGACCTCTGCAAGATCTTTCATGGCCCGCAAGAAGGCTTCTCGCTTCTCGGCGCTGGGCCGGTACCGGAGCGGCCCCGTCGCAAAGCCAATGGCCCGGTGCCCGAGCGTGACGAGGTGCGTGATCGCGACACGCATGGCTGCCTCCTCGTCCGCCGAGATCGAAGTGACGGCGAGGGCGTCCAGGCGGCCGTTCACGAGCACAACCGGTATCCTCGAACTGACGAGCGCTTCGTAGCGGGCATGCTCGGCCGACATGTCCGCGTGGATGGCGGACACGAAGATAATGCCGTCGACGCCGCGCGCGAGGAGCATGTCCACGTACTCGCTCTCGGGCACGCCGCCGGGGCTCATCGTGCAAAGGACCGGAGTGTAGCCCTCCATCGAGAGAGCGCTCTCGATCACCTGCACAAACACCGGGAAAACCGGGTTGGTCAACTCCGGCACTAGGAGCCCGACAAGGCCATTGCTGGGCTTCTGCAACTTGCGGGGGCGCTCGACCCCGAGCATGTCCAAGGCCGCGAAGACCGCTTGGCGTGTCTCGCTCGCCACTCCGGGCTTGCCGTTGAGCACGCGGCTCACCGTGGCCTCACTCACTTCGGCGGCGCGGGCGATCTCGGCAAGTCGCAGTCGCGCCCTGCTGGGCGCGCCGGCCGGGCCGCCTCTCCTTCGTCGGCGGTCGTCCATGCGATTTTCCAGATCCGCCCCGTCGGCTCGTGGCCCGGGGAGGATGATCTTGCCGTCTCTTTCTTCCAAGGTGGCCCCACCATAACGGCTAGCGACATCCTTGCGCCGATCCGTCCAGGAACACATGTTCACATCGCTACGAGGCACCACGCGCGACTTCCGCTGGGATCAGCACCGGTACGGCCACTCCGACAGCCAGACCGCGCTGCCGCTCCTTGCAAGGAAGACACCTCAGCAAAAGAAACGCGAGAAAATCTTGCTGCTAGCGCTTGCAAGGACTGCAAGAACTTGCTACCCTCCCCCCAGCACTTCAACCTAAGAGGAGGAAGCCCATGAGAGCACATCACGCCGCCCGTCTTTTAGGCGCTGCGTCCATCCTGGCGTCCGTCGCCACCGTCTCTGGAGTACTGGTCGGCGGGACGGCATCAGCAGCTACGTCTCCGACCACAACCAGTACTGTCCCGGTGCGGGTCAAGGCCGACCTGGTGATCTGGGCCGATGCCGACCGCGCCAAGATCCTGAAGCCATTTGCCGCCAAGTTCGCCAAGCAGTACGGGATCACAGTCGCCGTGACCGCAGACACGGGCAACGTAGAAAACGACTTCAACACGGCTACCCAGGCGGGCAAGGGCCCCGACATAGTAGTCGGCGCCCACGACTGGATCGGCGACCTTGCCGCCAGCGGCACGCTGCAGCCCATCGCAATGCCCACCATCGAGCAAAAGCTCTTCGACCCCATCGCGATCAAAGCGGTCACGTACCAGGGCGAGATCTGGGGCGTGCCCTACGCCATCGAAAACGTTGCCCTGTTCCGTAACCCCCATCTCACCCCGAAGGCGCCGGCCACCTTCCAGCAGGCGGTCGCCGAGGGAGAGGCCCTGGTGAAGGCCGGCAAGGCCAAATACCCCTTCTGCGACCAGGTCGGCCCGACCGGCGACGCCTACCACATGGAGCCGTTTTACACTTCTGCCGGCGCTTACCTATTCGGCACGCTTAAAAATGGCGACTACAACCCGAAGAACGTCGGCGTCGGCCTCCCCGCCAGCATTCGCTTCGCCAAGCTTCTCTACCAGTACGGCGAGAAGGGCAAGGGCATCTTCTCCGACTCGATGGGCTACAGCCAGGCGGTCGGGGGTTTCGCTGCCGGCCAGTGCGCGTTCCTCGTTTCCGGCCCCTGGGCCATTCCTCAGATCGATGCCGGCCATCAACCCTTTGCCCTGTCCCCCGTACCTGGGTTTGCAGGCCTCGGCCCGACCCGGCCCTTCCTCGGCGTCCAAGCCTTCATGGTCTCGAGCAAGGCCAAGAACGCTGCTCTCGCTGACCAGTTCGTCCTCGACTACGTCGCTAGCCCGGCCTTCCAGCGGGCCATGTTCAGCGTGGAGCCCCGCCCGGCCGCTCTC
>DAHWQF010000585.1 GCA_027334785.1 Acidimicrobiaceae bacterium | reverse complement strand
GCGAGTTCACGAGTCCCGTTACCTCGACAACATCATTCCGGCAGCCGCCTGAACGTCACTCCAGCGGAGCTGCACCCATCGACGATAGTGGTGAGCCAGCTCCCGGTCGACAAGTGGCACCCCTCGATGGCCGACCCGACACTGGCCGACGTTCTCTTGTATTGACAAGGGATATACGGCACGTCCACGGCAGGGGGTTGGGCTCTGTGATGGAAGACATCTCTTGAAGTGACCGTCACACCCCGTACGTATGTTTTGGTCCCATGGACTACTGGGCTGAACGGACCGTCTCACCTCTTGATGGCCGAGTCGGTTGGACTGTCGTTGACGACAACTATGTGGAGCATGAGAGGGCTGCCACGTGGCTCCGGGTGCTGCTCGATGCCCAGGGCCGTTCGGTGGGGACGGCACGCGCTTATGCCGGCCGCCTGGCGCTTTACCTGACCTGGGGGAGCACTGCCGGCGTGGAGCCGGTTGCACCGGCCATCGACCAGCTTGCTGCGTTCGCACGCTGGCTCGAGCGCACGCCCTCGCGAAAGCACCGCAAAGGACGTTCACGGCGACGAGCACCGGGCCAAGCGACCCTGCTGCTCAGCTCAGAGCGCTCTCCGGCCACAGTCGAGGGGATCCTGGCCGCCGTTGTCGAGTTCGTACGCTTCGCTGCGTCCAGAGGCTGGTGCGAGCCAGAGGTGGCCGGTCGGCTGAGCACGCGCACGGGGCTCGCTTTCGCCCCGGCGAGCTGGGACCGGGGCGAGCGGACCGGCCGCCCGGTCGTCGAGCGGCGCATGGTCCGCCGGCGCCGGGTCGAGCGGCCCCCGGAGATGCTGAGCAGCGAGCAAGTCGGCACTTTGGTGGACGCCTGCTCGAACATGAGGGACCGCTTCGTCGTGGAAGCCCTCTATGCGACCGGCTTACGGGTCGCTGAGCTCTGCGGGCTCCACCTAGCCGACTTGCACTTCGTGCCCTCAGCCGCCCACCTCGGCTGCCAAGTCGGCGGCGCGCACCTGCACGTGGTCCGCAGGCTCGACAACGAGAACGGGGCGCTCGCCAAGTCGGTCTGGCCACGGGTGGTGCCCGTGACCCGGTCGTTGGTGGCGTGCCATGACGCCTACCGCTTCGAGCGCGACTCCGTTGCCGAGGCGGCAGAGAGCGACTATCTGCTCGTCAATTTGTGGCGGCCCCCGCTGGGCCGAGCCCTTTCGCCCGACGTGGTCGAGAGGCTCTTCGTGCGGCTCTCCGCCAAGGCAGGCTTCCGAGCTCGGCCCCACATGCTGCGCCACAGCTTCGCCTCCGAGGTCGCACTGGCGACCAAGGACCCAGCCGTGGTGAAGGAGCTTTTGGGCCATGCCTCGGTGGCTTCGACCGATGTGTACCTGCATTCGCGCTGGGCCGACATGAGAGCCGCAGTCGAAGCGCACGCCTTGGCGCTCGGGAGGCAGCAGTGACGCCGGTGCGTGCAGTCGCTCTGAAGCCCCGGCCCTTCCCGCCGAGGCAAGCCGACTGGCGCGCCGAGCGGCTGCTCGGGCTCATGGGCGACGACTGGTTGGCGGGCGAGTGGGACCCAGAAAGCCAGCTCGTCCTGCCCGCTCCCGGGGGACGACTGACACGCGTGCTCCGCTGTTCTGTCCCAGGGTGCGAGAACGACGGGTACACGTCCACACGCTTGTGTACCCGCCACCGTCACGAGTTCGACGCGTCCGAGTCCCAAGACCTCGAGTCGTGGCTGGCTAGTGGAGAACCCGTTGCCTACGAGCGCCGCCGTGGGTCAGACCGGGCGTGCGTAGTGCGTTCTGCTGACGGCCTGGGCTGTCCTCGGCCAGCCCACGGCCCCTGGCAGCTGTGCGACGCACACGACTCGACCTGGTGGAAATGCCGCCGGAAGGGGGCCACCTTCGAGGACTTCTTGGCCAGGGCGGTGCCGTTGGAAGATCTTGGCGGTTGCACCGCAGCCTGTTGCTGGCGGAAGGCGAACTACCCCGAGAACAAGCTGTGCGTGCTACACGCACAGCTGTGGCGGGCCGGCGGCCGGCCTGTCGGGCGGGCATTTTCCAAGTGGGCGGCACAGGTACGCCAGCCCGAGGACGCCAGGGTGCTAAGCCTGCGCGGCGTGCCCGAGCTGGTGCGGTTGGAGCTCCTATATGCCATCGGCTGCCGCGCCACCGACCAGGTGGCAGTGACCGTGGGCAGTATGCGGCCCTGGGTCGACCAGTTACGGGCCGAAAGAGCCGGCTCGGTCATAGAGTTCGACCTCTCGAACTTCGACGACATGGGCGACCGTCCCGAAGTACGCTTCGCCCGCTTCTGCGTCGACAGGGTGAGCCTCGCCTACGCCGACCCAGAGCACGAGCGGGAGAAGGACACCTGGGACTTACGCCTGTTCGGTCGGCCTGGCCGCTTGCACCTCGACTTCAGCGCGATCCGCCAAGACTGGCTGAAGGAAGCTGCCAAGGGCTGGGCGGTGGCCAGCCTCGGACGCGTGAGCGACGGTGTCCTTGCCCACCGCGTCGGCTCTGTCGCTGTGCTTTCCGCCGTGCTC
>DAHWQF010000584.1 GCA_027334785.1 Acidimicrobiaceae bacterium | reverse complement strand
TGTCAAAGAGGATCTCTTTGTACCGGTCCTTGGCGATCAACGGTAGCGCGAGCCGGGCAGCGAGCTCATTACTTAAGGTCGACTTGCCGCTTCCCGGCAGACCCGTGACGACCACCAGCATGCCCAAACGCTAGTGCGGTCGCTTGAACGCTTGTCCTTCACCGCACTCCTATGCGGGCTCGAGGTACCTGGAGGCGGTGCTGGATCGCTTGTGGGAGAGCCTTGGGGCGACTCCCATGTCGCCATCTAAGTGCCTAAAAACGGGTGGGCGCGGAGGGACTTGAACCGCTTTAGGTGGGGCTCTCCCCACTGCGACGCGCCCCCCTCCACCTCACCACCAGCCTCAACTGTGCGCTCAGTCTGCATGACGGCACGTTAGCTCCAGCGCAGCCGACACGTGACCCTCGAGCCCGGGGACGCCTGTGATCCTCAACATGGCACCAATGGCGTACCCGAGAGCAGTGATGAACGCCCCCGCGAACGTAAGGCCGGGCCCGTCAACGGCGCTTTCTCTCTTGGCCGCCTCGGGGTACAAGCCGGCAGCCCGCGCCTCGACGAGAGGGGACACGAGCTCCACGGGGACCTGTCGGCTCACCGCCACCGCCGGCCACGCACGCGGCCGCGCTGCTCGGTCAAAAAGGCAGCGGCGCCGCACCCCTGCGGCCGGATCAAGGGAGCCCAGACGGGACTTGGCCATTCGCCGGCGAACGGACAAAGAGCCACCCGCGGACATCGTCCCGCACTTTGGCTTTATGCGCTTGCGAAGCCGCCGCTGGCCGTCGAGCGCGGCTTTCTCATCATCGTCCAAACTCGCGTTCGCTTGGTGGGCCCAATAGCTGAGGGTCGAGTCGTCGACGCCCAGCTCCTTTGCTATGTCCGCGATGGGCCTGCCAGACCGGCGCACCAACGCGACCGCGTCGGATTTGAACTCATTGCTGTAACGGCGCCCACGGGCCCACTTGCCACGTACAGATCCTCCTCCATTCATGGCAAGGGCAGAGTGTCCGGGTAGAGGGGGAAGGTTCAAGTCCTTCAGTCTGGGGTGTGATGAGCCAGGCGACGCAGGCTTGATCACTTCGGCATGCAGTCGACGGCGATTGCCAGCGCGTCACAGAGGCGAGACATCGTGTCAGGTGTGGCTTGGCCGACGCGCCGAACGAGACGGGTCCGGGCGAGGAGTTGGGTGTTGTCCAGGTTGGCGACCGACTCGACACGGATGCCATCGGCGGGACCGACGGGCACCTCGGTCGAGACATTCCGCACCATCGAAGTGACCGGAGCGACCAGTACAGCGTTGAGGTACCGGCCCATGGGATTGCGGGTGAGCACGATGACAGGTCGGGCCTTGTCCACCTCGGCGAGCCACACCTCGCCCCTGCGCGGGATGGCGGTCACGGTTCGCTGTAGAGGGCGGCCCAGTCGGTGTCATCGTCGAGAAGCGCCCCGCCGGCGAGATCGGCCAGGGCTACCTCGTCGTCGGTGGGCGGCGCGGCCCGGTAGGCGCCAATGTCGCGTCGAAGGCGCTCGAGGCGGATGAGCCGGTCGAGGGCGACATCGACCACGGCCGAGGTCGACTCGGCGCCGACAAGGGCTCGAGCCTCCTCCGCCTTGCGCCGGTCGAGCGTGATCGTCGCCTTCTCTTTCGCCATAGCAATGATACTACCAGATGGTAGTACTCCTCCTCGGCCGGCGACCCGTCCAGCGCTCGCCCTTACACCCGCCGTGCCCATGACCAAGCGGTCGTAGTGCGTCTTCCAGGTCCGGCGGGTATTTCGGCTACCGGCGTTGGCAAGCACTTGCTTTACATGCTCTTCGACCGTCGGGAAGGTGGCCGACGTGACCATGTGGCGCGCCAAGTCCTCTGCGCTGAACCCACTGTGGGCAAGCATCGTCGCGATGCTCGACAGCAGGGCTTCACCTGCGACCTGGCTCATTGCTGGCCTACGCTTGAGCGTCCTACCGCGCGTGCCGGCGGGCTCGAGCACCAACCAGTGGCCTTCACGCCACGCGCGCATGTCACCCGGCTCCCAACCAAGCTGTCCGACGGCATCAGCTACGCAGGCGCGGCCCTTTTCGTCCAAGCACGCGATCTGGGGCAGCCCAGGCAACTCGGGCAGGCGCGCGCCGAAGGCCAGGATGTCGGCCAGCACCGGCACGGCCCGGCCCCCGGGGCGCCGTTGGGCCTCCGAGCCGGGCCCAGCGCGGCCCAGTCGCTCGATGACGATCTCGGCACGGCGCCGGGCTGTCAGGCTCATGTCCTCGACGGTCGGACGCGCCGGTGGTGGCGCAGTCGCCGTTTTAGTTGCCCCCGTGGCGCGCCGGCCGACTACGTCCAGCGGCTTGGGAGCTGCGGTGGTGCGGCCGGGCCCCTGGTGCCCGTGGCTGCTCCGGTGCTCAGCTCCCCGCCTTACAGGGGAGCCGCTTGGCTCTTTACCTGGTGGGGAGCTCCCCACCCCTGAGTGGGCGCGGAGGGACTTGAACCCTCACGGCCTCGCGGCCAATGGATTTTGAGTCCACCGTGTCTGCCATTCCACCA
>DAHWQF010000583.1 GCA_027334785.1 Acidimicrobiaceae bacterium | reverse complement strand
GCGGGTGGTGATGGCGGCCGGCGACACTTTCCGGGCGGCCGCCGCCGACCAGCTGCAGCTTTGGTCAGAGCGCGTCGGCGCCGGCTTCGTGCGGGGCAACGAAGGCGGTGACCCCGGCGCCGTCGTCTTCGACGCGGTCCAGCACGCCTCGGCCCGGGGCATCCCGCTTGTGCTCGCTGACACCGCGGGCCGCCTGCATACCAAGGTCAACCTCATGGAGGAGCTGAAAAAGGTGCGCCGCGTCGCCGACCGGCCCCCCGGCTCGGTGACGGAGGTGCTGCTCGTCATCGACGCGACCACGGGGCAGAACGGCCTCGTCCAGGCGAGCCAGTTCGGAGAGGCGGTGGGCGTGACCGGCGTCGTGCTCACGAAGCTCGACGGGACGGCCAAGGGGGGTATCGCGGTGGCGATCGCCAGCGAGCTCGGGGTACCCATCAAGCTGGTCGGCTTGGGTGAGGGGCCCGAGGACCTGGTGCCCTTTGACGCCAAGGAGTTCGTCGAGGCCCTCCTCGGCTAGGGGCCCTACTTGACCAAGGTTTACCTCCTTGACCAAGGTTTAACCGCCTGGCGCGCACGGCGAAACTCTGCGTTCATGTTCGGACCGTAACGTGGTCGCATGCCGACCTACGTGGTGCGTGTCTGGGTCCCTGACCGGCCTGGAGCCCTCGGTGCGGTCGCCAGCAGGATCGGTGCCGTGCGCGGCGACCTGGTGGGCATCGACATCTTGGAGCGCGGCGCCGGCAGGGCGATCGACGAGCTGGTGGTGGAGCTGCCCGAGGCGAGCCTGCTCGACCTGATGGTGGGCGAGATCACCGAGGTGGACGGCGTCGACGTGGAGGACGTCCGCCAAGCGCGTGCACTCACCGACCCCCGCCTCGACGCTCTCGAAACGGCCGCTTACCTGGTCGCGCGCCAGGACCCGGCCGACCTGCTCGAGGCCCTGGTGGGCCACGCGGTTCGAGACTTCGAGGCCGAATGGGCAGCGGTGGTGGACCCGAGCGCGTCCCGGCGTCTCGCGGCGAGCGGCGCCACGCCGCCCGAGGCCTGGATCTCAGCTTTCGTGAGGGGTGCCCGTGCTTCTAATTGTGCCGACGGCGCAAGTGCAGCCAGTCTTACCGACGTTGCCTGGGCCGACCTGACCGGGGCGTGCCTGGTGCTGGTGCTCGGCCGGGACGGACGGCCGTTGCGCACCAGGGAGCGCAGGCAGCTCTCGGCTTTGGCACGCATAGCCGACAACCGCTGGGCCGAGATCGTGGCCGGTCTCGCTGCCAAGGGGAGTGCCGAGGCACGAGCGCAGTCGGTGCTCGTCCACCCGGCCGCCACTCGGGTTGCGCCGCCGCCGGGCCCCCGGGCAGCACGTGCCTCGAGGCAGTCCTTTCGTGCCGTGCCCGATGGAAGTCTGAGCCTTCCCTAACTTGATCTCCCCGGTACGAACCCAGCCTCGTCGGGGGCCTAAAGACGCCGCTTCTCCTCGCTCAGCTCGACCTGAGCCACTGTCTCCCGGCCCATCAACCACAGCACGATCTCCCCGACCGGGCCCTTGACGACCGGCCCGGGGCCGCCGAGCTCAAGTGGCGCCCGGCCCGCAGGCTCGAGGCCGGAGGGCCGCCGGCGTGCGAACCGGGCGAGGGTGCGCAGGCGCGCCCACAGAAGGTCTTCGTCGTCCGGCGAAAGTTCACGGGGTTCCCAAGAGGGCTCAGCGCGGCGCAGGTCCTCGTGGTGGACGAAGAACTCGACCGTGTTGATCTGGGGGTCCAACGGCCGGAGCAGCGCCGGCGGGCCTGAGCGTACTTTCTGCACCAGGTCCTCCCAAGGGGTCGAGTCCCTGAGCCGGCGTGTCAGCCGGTCGGTCCAGGGCCCGAACGGTGGCCGCCTGGTGAGCATCCCCGGGCCGGCGTCCGGGCGGTGCTCCCGCAGGACGAGGTGGGCCGCCAGGTCAGCGCTTTGCCAGCCCTCGCAAAGGGTCGGGGCGTTGGGGCCGAGCTCGGCCAATAGGTCGGAGAGCGCCTGGCGCTCCCGCTGGCAGAGGGGGGCCATGGGCCAATCGTAGGGTGCAGGCGGCGGGCGCAGGCGGCGGGTGCAGGCGGCGGGTGCAGGCGGCGGGCCCAGGCGGCGGGCGCAGGCGGTGGGTGCAGGCGGTGCTAGAGCGGACCGCTCTGCTAGTGCGCGCGGCCGGGGCGTGCGAAAGGGCGCTACCCGCCCGAAGAGGAGGAACTGGCCGCGAAGAGTGGCGCCGGCAGCGACCCACAGGAGATCCACAGCTTTTGCCTCTATGGGCCCACAGCCGGGGGCGGCTAGCTTCGCCGGGGTGCACACCGGCGTCCTGGTCAGAACCTATTGACACAGTTGTAATTCGTGTGCTGTAGTTTTAACCCTGCATCTTGTGGCGCGACGACTCCGCAGGACGCATGACCACGGTGTAGTGGTGGGCGCCGAGCACGACCCCCGCACTAGGAGTACCCAAGGAGGAGCCATGGCAATTGCCCCGGAGAGGACCGGAATCGGCCTCCGCCGCTACTTCACGGTCCCAGGCGCAG
>DAHWQF010000582.1 GCA_027334785.1 Acidimicrobiaceae bacterium | reverse complement strand
ACTCCGCAAGTCCAAGTGGAGAGCAGCACGGCGCCGGCGGGCAACGGCGAGACCCCGGGGGTGATCTCGATAACCGTGCCGGCGGCGACGCTCGGTGCGCCGGGGAACGGGGGGAGCTGGAGCGGCTGGACGTTCACGTTGGCCCTCACCGGCCAGGACGGTTTCGGCTTCTACGACGCCCGCACCTTCACCCCGACGCCGGGCCAGTACACCTTCGGCGTGTGCTCAGAGGCCGTGGCGACTGAACCGAGCCCGCCGGCCATCTGCAGCTACAACCCGGGTTCGGTCCCCTACGTGCTGGACACGATCCCGCCCGCCGGCGTGGACGTGCAGTCCGAGCTCAACCCCACCCTCGGCCCGGTGGTCCTCCAGGGCGTCACGGTGCCCTGACCGCTGAGGCCGGCGAACGGCCTTTGGTTCACCGTGATTTCGCCCCGCGGTCGAACTTTGCCGCCGGCACTGTGGAAATGGCCACGGGACCGCTGCCCGGGCCGGGCTCGTCGCCGGAGGCGAGGGGTCGCGACGCGCCTCTGGGCCCTCCACGGAGAGACGCTCTCGGCTACGTTCGAGGCCGCCGCCAGGAAGGCTTGTAGTATGTACCCCGGGTATTACGTGTCAGGGAGGTCACGATGCGGGTCAACAGCAAAGGCCAGGTCACGATCCCTGCACCGCTACGCACGCGACACGGCATTCACGAGGGTGACGAGCTGGACGTGGTCGAAGACGGCGAGACCTTGCGCATCGTGCGGGTCGAGGCGAGCCCCACCCGCGGGCAGCGGCTAGTGCGGCGCATGCGCGGCAGGGCGACGACCACCATGAGCACCGACCAGCTCTTGGGGCTGGTGCGTGGCGATTGAGCCGCCAGCTACCGGGCCGGTCATCGCCGAGCAGCCGGCCACATTGGTGGACTCGAGTGTCGTGCTCGACATCGTGACCGAGGACCCGGCGTGGGCCACTTGGTCGGGGGACGCTCTCGCCCGGGCCCGGGACGAGGGCCAACTGGTGATCAACCCGATCGTGTACGCCGAGGTCTCGACCGGCTTGGACCGGGTCGAGGATCTTGATGATGTCCTTCCTGCCGAGGACTTCCGGCGCGAGGGACTGCCGTACGAGGCGGGCTTCATTGCCGGCAAAGCGTTCTTGGCCTACCGCCGCCGAGGCGGTGAGAAGCGGGCGCCGCTACCCGACTTCTATATCGGTGCCCATGCGGCGGTCCGCGGGTACCGGTTGCTAACCCGAGACGTGGCGCGCTACCGCACCTACTTCCCGACCGTGGAGCTCATCGCCCCAGCCGGTCCCAGGCACCGGGCCCATCGTGGTCGAGGCCCCTAGGGGAGGGGAGCTCCAGGCTAGGCGGAACGTGGTTTACGCGCGGGTCTCATCACACTATCGGAAGCTGGCGATGCGACCGGTGGCGCGTTGCCGTATGCTGTACGGCATGGCGACCACGGTACGGCTGGAGATGCGGGTTCCCTCCGACAGCGCTGAGCTGATCCGCCAGGCAGCGGCTGCCCGCGGGGAGTCGGTGACCGGGTTCGTCTTGGAAGCAGCCACCAGAGCGGCGGAAGAGGAGCTGGCCGTCGTTCACGAGACGCTGGTGCCTTCCGATTTCTTCGACGAGCTCCTGGCGGCACTCGATGCACCCGATGAGATGCCAGGTGAGCTGCGCGAGCTGGCTCGGCGACCTCGCGTCTTCGAGCGGGAGTGAACCACTACCGATCCGAACACCTCTCGGCCGACCACGATCGGGAGAGCTTCGACAGCGGCACGATGCCTCTCGATGACTGGCTTCGCCGGTTCGCGCGGCATGCCGAGGCCGCCAACACCGGGCGGACCTTCGTGTGGGTCGAGCCAGGCTCTCAGACCGTGGTCGGCTACTTCACCTTGGCCGCCCACCTGCTACGCCGGGCCGACGTTCCGAAGGGGATCGGGCGCGGGTCGCCAGAGGTCATCCCAGCGATCCTGCTGGCTCGCTTGGCCCTGGACCGTTCCCTCCAAGGCCAAGGTCTCGGCGGCCAACTCCTCTTCGATGCACTGGAGCGGGCCGTGGATGCATCGAGGAGAGCCGCCGCACGCTTCATCGTCGTCGACGCCATCGATGATGCGGCGCTCCGCTTCTACCTCCGTTTCGGCTTCCGACCCTGTCCCGGCTCCCGCCGCCTGGTACGCAAGACCAGTGAAGTAGCTGTCGCTCTGGAGGACCGCTAGTCCCGACTTCCACAGATGATAGGCACACGATGACCCCCAAAGGGGGTGTCTGACCAGGGAGTTTGGGCGCGGCGGCCCTGAGGGGTCGTGTTACTACGCGGGCCGGACCCCTAATCGGGGTCGGCGGCAGGGGTGAAGTCGAAGAGCCGGGGGGGCTCGGGGATCTGCAGGGCCGAGAAGATCTGGCGCTGGCGGGGGGTGAGCTCGCTGCGCTGGGCTACGGTCCCCTCCTTGGTGGCGAGGGTGACCAGGCAGAGGCGCTCGAGCTCGTCTCGGATGTTGCGCCAGGTGTCCCCGCAGGAGATCTCGGCGACACGCATCAACAGCAGGT
>DAHWQF010000581.1 GCA_027334785.1 Acidimicrobiaceae bacterium | reverse complement strand
CAGCGAGGCCGCCGGAGGCACCTGCGCCGGCCAACTGGTGCACGTCGACACCGAAGCGCTCCTGGTACAGCTGGGCCACCCTCTCCAGGCGGCGCGCCAGCAGCTCGACTTGGGCTGGCGCCGCCCCCTTCTGAGGTGAGAAGACCGGCGCGGCCTCGGAGAACTTGGTTTCGACGTCACAAGCGACGAGGATCTCCGCCCTGGGCACACGGCCACCCTCGGCCAGCACCTCGACCGCGCCGAGCCCGCCGTCGGTGGTAGCCGAACCACCCACACCCACCAGCACTTGGTCGGCCCCCGCTCTGATGGCAGCGGCCACCAGTTGGCCGGCGCCGGCACTGCTCGCCCGGACAGGGTCGTTGCCTTGCGGCCCCCCGACCACTTGGAGGCCGATGGCAAGGGCCGACTCCACCACCGCGAGCGACCGCGACGGGTACTCGGGGTCGCGCCCGAGGAGCCACGGGACCTCGACGGGCTCGCCCAGCGGGCCGGCCACGCGAGTGGCCTGTCGGGACCCGTAGCCGGCAAAGACGTCCAAGAAGCCCTCGCCACCGTCAGATACGGGGGCTAGGTCACAGGACCAACCTGCGGCTTGGCCGGCGAGCTCCACTGCTGCCGCAGCGTCGCTGGCGCTGAGGGTGCCGCGGAACTTGTCGGGCGCCGCGAGGACACGAAAGGCCATATCACATGATGGGCCAAAAGGCTCAGCCGGCGCCTGCGGGATGCCGGGAAGCCGCCTTGTAGGAGGTCGCGCTGGTGCTCTCGTGCCAGCGACTCGATGAGGAACGGGTGGATCATCACGCGACTACCCTCTCCGGTCAAGAGGACAGGTACGGTCCTCGATGCGGCCAATAATCGGGACGTGGCGCGGGACCGGACCGCCGAGGGCGGCGCAGCAGGGACGTCGGGCCGGCTGCTGACCCTACTTGCCCTGCTCCAGCGCCGGCCCGTCTGGACAGGCCCCGAGCTGGCCGACCGTTTGGGCGTCGACATCAGGACGGTGCGGAGGGACATCGAGCGCGTCCGCAAGCTCGGGTACACGGTGGAGAGCACGCCTGGCAACACCGGCGGCTACCGGCTTGGCATCGGTGCCGACATGCCGCCACTGCTGCTGGACGAGGAGGAGGCGATGGCGGTGGCCGTGCTGCTAGGGGTCTCTGCGAGCGCCGCCCACCCTGGCATCGAGCGTGCCGCCCTGGCGACTTTGGCAAGGGTCGAGCGCATGCTGCCCCCGCGGCTCCAGCGCCGGGTAAAGGCGCTCCGGGCAGCGACGGTGTTGCTGGTGCGACCGCCCGAGCCGGTGCCGGCGGCCAAGCTCGCACCGCTCGCCGAGGCCTGCGCCGAGCGCCAATTGGTCCGCTTCGACTACGTGGCCCGGGGCGGGCAAGCGAGCACACGCAGGGCCGAGCCCTACCGTCTCGTCGCGACGGCGCGGCTCTGGTATCTGGTCGCGTTCGACCTCGACCGCCAGGACTGGCGCACGTTCCGCGTCGACCGGGTGAAAGAGGTCGTCGTGACTGGCCACACCTTTGCTCCGAGACGCCTCGACGACCCCGGGCGCCTCGTAGCTGCGGCGATCAGCGCCACCCCCTACCGCTACCACGCGGAGGTGCGCTTCGCCATCAGCGCCGAGGACCTGGTCAAGAGGGTCGCCCCGAGCGTCGGCCTAGTCGAGGCCGACGACGCCGGCTCGCTGCTGCGGCTGGGGGCCGATGACTCCACCTGGCTCGCCAGCTACCTGATCGGCCTGGGCCTCCCCTTCGAAGTGGTGAGGCCGGCGGAGCTGCGAGCCGAGCTACATGAGCTGGCGACTCGGTTGGCCCAGGTGCACACACCTCGGTGAGGCCACCCCGCAGCCAACGGGCAGAGGACAAAGGTCAGCAAAGGGCAAAGGGCAAAGGTCGCCCGCCGGCACCCGTGCTACGGCGCCGAGCCCCTGGCGAGGCTCTCCAGCAGACCGAGCACCCCGGCCGGGCCCTCCACCATGAGGTCCACGGCACCGGCTAGCTCGGGCGGCTGCTCAGGGCTGGCGACGCCCACCGCCAGGGTGGCCTTGCCGGTCGAACGAAGCTCGCTGAGCGCGACGAACGCCGACAGGTCACCCCGGTCGTCGCCTATGTAGCAGAGCGCCTTTAGGCCCGCCGAGAGCTCGTTGACCACCGCCCCCTTGCTGACGGCCACCGGGGGCAGTAGCTCGATGGATAGGCGTCCCGGCTGGACGGCCAGGCCTTTCACGCCCGCCGTTTGCTTTGCCCACTCCATGGCCCAGCTGGCCATTTCAGGGCGCCGGCGCACATGGAGAGTGAACGAGAGGCCCTTGTTCTCCACCTCCACCCCGGCGGGTGCCTGGCGCTCGGCCTCAGCGGCTGGCGGTTCGCCGCCGCCGTGGCGGCCAACTTCATCCTGGGCGCGCTCAGCACCATCGGCATCGGCTGGTATGCCCCGACCATGGTGGTGCTCGCGCTGCTCGGGTTCAATCTGCGCGCCGCCTTTCCGATCATGATGGGCTCGGGCGGGGCCATGCTGCCGGCGGCCGGCGTGCGCT
>DAHWQF010000580.1 GCA_027334785.1 Acidimicrobiaceae bacterium | reverse complement strand
ATCGCCTACCGGGTCCGCAAGCACCTGGAGATCGACTTGGCCACGATCGAAAAAGGCCAGACCTACCTAGGGATGGTGTCGTCGATCAAGCCCGAAGACCGCTTCACGAGCTGGCGCAGCGAGTACGAGGCCGACGTCATGGTGGCGCTTGCCTCGCTCGCCGGAGAGCGGCTCTTTTTTGCCGGGGACTCCTCGTCGGGGGTCTCGGGTGACCTCGAGTCGGCGACCATGATCGCCGGGCTCATGGAGGGTTACTGGGGCATGGGGGGCTCGGTTGCTTCCCAGGGTGCGCGCCGCCAGCAAGGCGTGTTCCCGGGCCAGGGCGGCCCCGACCTGTTGCAAGGTGACGCGGGCAAGAAGGTCGAGGAACGCCTGAGCGAGCTGTTGGAGCGCACCCGGGAGCTCCTCGAGCAAAACAGGCAGTACGTCTTTGCCGTGGCCCACGCGCTCGAGACCCACAAGACGCTCTCGGGCGAGGACGTCGAGGCGGTCGTCGAGGGCAAGCGGGGCCGGGGCCTGGACGGGCGCGTCTATGCCGTACCTGGGTTCATGGCGACCTACAGCACTTACCACGACCGCCTGGTGGACGCCCACGTGAACCGCTCGAAGATCTCGGTCCGCCTGCCCGAGCCCGTCGAGTGGGCGCCCGAACTGGTGAGCGTCACCAGCGACGGCAACGGTATAGCCCTGCCTGCCGGCGAGCTGGCGGGGGTGGGCGCGCCTGCCAGTACCGGCACCAACGGAGGGTGGGGGAGCCCGTCGTGACGATGTTGGGTACCTTCTGGCCACCTGCGGCAGATGTAACCTAGCAACATCTATCGACAGGAGTTCCCCCCGGGGCCGGTGCCCGCTGTCAGCCTGCTGCGCGACGCGGTAGACAGCGGGAGTACGCCCGGGGGCGTGCTGGCGGCGGGTTGGGGCCCGGAGACGGAGTTCTTGTGCGCTCACGGCTGGGCCGAGACCGGTCCCTCGGGCTACGGCCGGCCCATGGGGACCGGCACCGTTTTCGACCTGGCCTCGCTCACCAAGGTCACGGCTACCCTGCCCGTGGTGCTCCGTTTGCTGGCCGACGGGCGCCTCGGGCTCGACAGCCGGGTCGCCGAGTTGCTGCCCGGGTTTGGGGGCGAGCCCGAAGAACGGGCCCAAGTGACCGTCGAGCACCTCCTCACCCACACGGCGGGCTTGCCGGCTCACCGGGAGCATTGGCGCCTGGGCTTGGGGCCGGCCGGGCTCAAACGGCGCTTCTTGGGAGAGCCCCTCGAAGGCGTGCCCGGGGAACGGGTCGTCTATTCCGACATCGGCTTCATGCTCCTCGGCTGGCTGGCCGAGGCCGTCACTGGCCAGCGCCTCGACACCTTGGTGTCCGACTGGGTGGCCCGGCCGCTCGGCCTCGGGAGCACGAGCTTCGGGCCCCGCCCGGCGAACGACGTGGCCGCCACCGAGATGGGCCGGGACGGCAGTTACATCGCCGGCGTGGTCCACGACGAAAACGCAGCCGCGCTCGGTGAGCCGGTGGGCCACGCCGGCCTGTTCTCGACTGCCGCCGACCTGGCCGCCTACCTCGGTGCTTGGATCTCGGAGAGTGCGGAGTGGCTGCCACGGTGCTGGCGGGACGAGGCGGTAAGGGACAGGACGGCGGGGCGCGATGGCCACCGGGGGCTCGGCTGGGTGGCCCGAGGCGACGGCTTCGACCTGCTCGGGGAGGCGTGGCCGGCGACCGCCGTATCGCACAGCGGCTTCACCGGGACGTCGTTGGCCTTTGACCCGCCCTCGGGACGCTGGGTCGTCCTGCTCACCAACGACGTGCACTTCGGGCGCGGTCGCGGCACTATCAAGGCTCTCCGCCGAGCCGTGCACCAGGCGCTGGCGCCATGAGGGGGGCAGGTGGCGAAGTGCCCATAAGCGGGCGGGGGGTGCCAGCGCCGGCGGGCGCCGTGCCCGCTGCCCTGGGGGCCGCCGCGGCGGCGGGTACGCGGGGGACGGCGCTACCGGTGGCCGCCGGCGTCAACCGCTTGGACGGGGTGCTCGCCCACCTGGAGTCCCTGCTGCCCTCGCTGGCGCCGTCCGAGCAACGGGTGGGCCGGGTGATCCTCTCGCTACCGGGGAGCGCGGCTCACCTCACGATCACCGAACTGGCCGGCATGGCGGAGACCTCCGAGACCACCGTCGTGCGCTTCGTCAGGTCGCTCGGCCTCGGGAGCTACCCGGAGTTGCGCATAGCGCTCGCCCAAGCGGCGGGCCGGGCGACTGCTCGGCCGGAGGCCTACATCTCACCGGACATCAGCCCCGACGACGACCTGGCCACGGTCGTGGCCAAGGTGGGCGCGGCAGACGCGCAGGCTGTCGCCAGCACCGTCGCCAACCTGGACGCCGTGGCCCTCGAGCGGGTGGTCGAGGCGGTGGAAGCAGCGCGCCGCATCGACATCTACGGGGTGGCCGCGAGCGCCATAGTCGCCGCCGACCTCCAGCAGAAGCTGCACAGGATCGGCCTGGCGGCGTTCGCGTGGAGCGACTTGCACCTCGCCTTGTCGTCGGCGGCCAACCTCTTGCCCGGGGACGT
>DAHWQF010000057.1 GCA_027334785.1 Acidimicrobiaceae bacterium | reverse complement strand
ATCCCCACCACCGGCTGCGCCAGGTGCTTGCCGGCGAGGGAGCCGTGGTAGCCGGCGTCGCCGAAGGCGAAGATGCCGCCGTCGGAGGCAACCAGCCAGTAGCCCTTGCCGTCGGGGGTGGAGGCGATGCCCACTATGGGCTTGTTCAGCTTGATGTGGCCGGTCGAGCCGTAGTAGCGGGCGTCGCCGAAGGCGAAGATGCCGCCGTCGGAGGCGACCAGCCAGTAGCCCTTGCCGTCGGGGGTGGAGGCGATGCCCACTATCGGCTTGTTCAAGTGCCTGCTAGTGAGCGACCCGTACAGGTGAGCGTCGCCGCCGGCCACCACCCCGCCGTTGGACTCGGCCAGCCAGTAGCCCCGGCCGGTACGGGTCGAAGCAACGCCGGCCACGGGCGCGCCCGGCCGGCCAGCCTTGACCGAGGGCACCTTGCCAAAAGCCGACACCTGCCCGCCGGCGGTCACGAGCCGGTAACCCACCGGCATGGCCGAGGCCGGGGGCAGGGTCGTGGTGGTCGAGGTCGGGGCGCTCGGGGACGGGGCGGACGTCGTGGGCGGGGCAGAGGGCGACGTGGTTGGGGTGGAAGGCCCCACCGGAACCGCTACCACTTGCGAAGAGGCCGGGCCCTCGCCGGCGGCGTTGTCTGCGGTCACCTCGAAGTAGTAGTTGGTGCCGTCAGAGAGCCCGGTCACGGTGTAGTTGGTGCCCGTCGTCGTAGCCACCTTGGAGCCCTCGGCACCCGGCGTGGTCGACTCGTACACGTTGTAGCCCGTGACGGCAGAACCGTTGGGCGCTGCTGCTCGCCAGGACAACGAGACCTCGCCATCGCCGGCCGTGGCCGCGAGCGCGCTTGGTGCTCCAGGGGGCCCGAAGGGGGCTGCCGTCGCCACCACCGGCGCCCCCTCTCCGGAGGAGTTGAGCGCCGTCACCTCGAAGTAGTAGCGCTTCCCGTTGGTGAGCCCGGTGACGGTGTAGGCCTGACCGCTGACCGGGCTGGCCCCGTTGACAGGTTGCGTTGACATTTGCCCGGGGGTGGTCCCCTCGTAAACGTCGTAACCGTTCGGTGCGGCCCCGCTGCCCCCTGCCGGCGTTCCCCACATGAGCGACACCTCGCTGTTGCCCGCCACCGCCGAGACCGAGGAAGGTGTGACCGTCCCGGTGTCGGGCAGGGGCGCGCTCGTTCCGGAGAGGCTCGGGTCGTGGTGGAACATGGGCCAGGTACCTGGCCCCACGGCGGTGGCGCCGTTGGAGCCCGTCACCTCGTAGTGCAAGATCACGCCCTGGTTGGCACCGTTGTAGCCGGCTATCGTGATGCCGGCCTCGCCGTTCGGGTCGGCGGTGACCAAAGGCGCGTTCTGGAAACCCAGGTGGGCGCCGAGCACGGTCACCTCGCTGCACGTCTGGCCGTCCACGACCTCGACTCCCTGGGTCGTCGGCACGAGGACGTCGCCCGAGCTGCCGGAAAGGTTGGCGGTCACGACCGAGCCGATCACGCGACCGATGACGCTCGTGTGGCACACCGTCTGGCCGTTGGCGCCGTCGAGCACCCACACCGAACCACCGCTCTCCGTGTCGGTGCCCTCTACCACGTCGAGCTGGCCGTTGCCTTGTAGATCGGCGAGGGCCGGCGAGGAGCTCGTCACCCCGTCGAGCGTGTCGGACCACACGAGGCCGAGGCGGGTGTCAAACGCCTTCACGGTGTCGGTGTCGCTCGCCCCCTTGAAGTAGGAGCCCGTGCCGACCACGATCCCCGGCTGGCCTCCCGCGAGGAAGTTGCCCACCGCCGGCGACGAGTCGACCTCCTGGGTGGAGTGGTAGTCGTAGAGGAGCTGGCCCTCGGCGTTGAGCACCCTCAGGTGGCCCCCTTGGGAGTAGGCCCGGCCGACGGCGAGCCCGGCGGTGGACGCGCCGCCCACCACGAGCTCGTCCTGGCCGTCGCCGTAAAGGTCCGCTGCCGCCGCGGTCGAGAACACGCTGTCGGCGCTGAAAAAGGGCCAAAGGCCTGGGAGCGTCTGCCCGCTGGCGGCGTCGAGGGCATAGGTGAACTGGCCGAGCGAGCCGGCGGACACGGCGGTGGTCCCTTGCAGGTTGGCGACTGTGAGCGACGCCTGTACGCCGATGGCGGGGTGGCGGTTGGTGCTCAGGCTGAGCACCGTCGAATGCCAGAGCTGCTTACCCCCCGGGCCAAAGGCGTAGTAGCCGCCCACGTCGGGGTGGGCCGCGTTCCCCGCACCCACGAAGACCGAGTCGTAGGAGGTCCCCGAGAGCACGGCCACCGAAGGCGTCGAGTCGATGGGTGCCCCGACGTACACAGGCCAGCCGGGGGCCGCCGAACCATCGGAGAGGTGGTAGGCGTAGAGGTAGCCCGACCTGTCCCCCACCACCACCGAGGGCCCGCTGGAGTCGAGGTTTGCCGACATCGGGGACGACTGGGCGATCGGGGCCCCCTGGTCCGGGAGCGGCCCGGTGCAACCACCCGGGAGGGCGCAGCCCCGGCTGAGGCCCTTCGCCCACTTCAAGACGAAGTCCGTTGCAGACAAGCCACCCTGGGCGGTCGCCGCACGAGACACGGCGAGTGCCCCCGCGCCGAGGCAACCGACGACAGCCAGCGCCCCGATCAGCGCCCGCCCGCGCCGGCTCACGCCGGCCCCCGCCGTTTGTCCTGCACCCCACAAACACTTACAGGCAGGCGGCGCCGGCGCAAACAGACCACGGCGCCGGGCATCCTTGAGCCGGGGCATCCTTGACCCGCCCTCGCTGCCCAGCCACAATGTCTGGGCAGTGGCAGTGCTTCGCCGGGCGGGGGCGGCCCTCGTTGTCGTCGCCTTCACGGTCTCCCCCTCGGCACCGGCCCAAGCGGTAGCCACCGGCCCCCGGTACCCCCTACCAGCGCCGGCGGTCCAACCTGAGCCCTGCCCCCCTCCCCCGGTCCCACCAGGCCCGCCCCCTCCCCCGCTCCCGCGCCCGCGCGTGGCGACGGCCCACATCCCGTTGGTCGCCAACCCGCCGGCCCGGCACGTGCGGCTCGCCACCATCTCGGGCAAGGGAGTGTGGCTCACTGTCTTCCCACGTGACCGCGTCGACGTTGCCTCATTGGTGGCGACGGCCGCCTCCGCGCACCTCAACCAGATTTGGGTCCGAACGGGTAGCACCCAGGACGGCTTCTACGGCGGCCCGCTCCTCCGCAGGCTCGTACCCGCCGCTCACGCCGTCGGCATCTCGGTCGTCTCCTGGGACTTCCCGACCCTGTCTGACCCCGCGGCCGATGCCGTACGCGCCCAGGACGCCTTCCGGGCAGGTGCGGACGCGTTCAGCCCCGACATCGAGGCCATGGCCGAAGGCACCTACCTGTCGGCCCGGCGTGCCCGTTACTACCTTTCCCTCGTCCGCCAGTACGCCGGCGACCGCCCGGTGGTGGCCACCGTGCCCACACCCGACAGCTACTGGCTCGGCTTCTACCCCTATGAGGCGGAGGCCCCCTTCGTCGACGCCTTCGCCCCCATGGTGTACTGGGACTGCACCGAACCAGGCAAGGCGGTGGCCCAGGCCATCGACTACCTCTCGCGGCTCCGCCCCGTGACCCCGATCGGGCAGGACTTCAACATGGGCCCCATGGGCGGTCGCCACGGCCTGCCCTCACCGCTCGAGATCTGGAGGTTCCTCTACGAGGCGCACCGCCTCGGTGCCATCGGGGCGAGCCTCTACGACATCGAAGACGGGGGCCATCCCCAGCTAGAAGCGCTCGCCGCCTACCCATGGCGGCAGGCGAAGCTAGTTTCGGGCCGTGGACGAACTGGCCCTCGCTAGCTACCTCGACCGTTCCAGGGACCGCATCCTCGCGAGCCTCGTGGAGTGGCTCCGCATCCCCTCCGTCTCGGCTGACCCCGAGCGAGCGCCGGAGGTGCGCGCGGCCGCGGAGATGTGCGCCGGGTTTGCCCGAGAGGCCGGCATGCACCGGGTAGAACTGCTCGAAGCCGGTGGCCCCGGCGGCCCCCCCGCCGTCTACTGCGAGTGGCTCGGCGCCGGCCCGGACGCCCCGACGGTCCTCGTCTACGGCCATACCGACGTCCAGCCCGCCGACCCTCTCGATGAGTGGGAGTCACCCCCCTTCGAGCCGCTCGTCAGAGACGGCGTACTTTCGGCACGCGGCGCGAGCGACGACAAGGGCCAGGTGATAATGCAAATTGAGGCGGCCCGGGGCTTGCTCAGCGAACGGGGCGCCCTTCCCGTCAACCTGAAGATGCTCTTTGAGGCCGAGGAGGAAGTGGGCAGCCCCCACTTCGAACAACTCCTCGAAGCCGAGCGCGAGAGGCTGTCCGCCGACGTGGTCGTCGTCTCCGACACGACCATGGAAGCTCCCGAAATCCCCACGACCACCATTGGGATGCGCGGTCTCGTCGCCTTTGACGTGGTCGTGCGCACGGCGCCGGCGGACCTCCACTCCGGGATCTGGGGAGGCACCGTGCCAAACGCGGCGCTGGTGGCCGCCCGAATGGCTTGCGCCCTCCACGATGAGCGCCGGCGGGTGACCATCCCCGGCTTCTACGACGACGTGCTCGAACCGGGCTTGGAGGAGGCGGCATCGCTCGCCGCCGTGCCGTTCGACGAGGAGGCGTTCCGCCGCACCGCGGGCGTGGCCTACCTCGAGGGGGAGGAGGGCAGGACGCCCAGGCAACGCACCGGGACCCGCCCCACGGCCGAACTCGTCGGCTTCCACGCCGGCTACGGGGGCCCGGGCATGAAGACGATCGTGCCCGCAACCGCCAATTTCAAAGTCGCCATGCGCCTCGTGCCGGACCAGAGGCCCGACAAAATAGCTGAGGCTTTCCGCCGCTGGGCCACCGAACAGGCCCCGCCGGGCACCGACGTCGCCCTCACCCAGTTCGGCGGCGTGGCGCCGATGGTCACGCCGGCAGACCACCCCGCCTTGCGCTGCCTCTTGCGCGCCATGGAAAAAGTATGGGGAAAGGAACCACTTTTCGAGCGCAGCGGGGGCAGCGGTCCCGAGGAGGCGCTGGCGCGCGTGCTCGGGGCGCCCGTCCTCTTCCTCGGCATCGCGCTCCCGGGCGACCGCTTCCACGCCCCCAACGAAACCCTCCTCCTGGACCAGCTATGGCGCGGGGTTCTCGCCGCCGGCGAGCTCCTGTTGCAACTCGGCTCCCTGAACCGGGCCCAGGGCCGAGACGTGGGCCCGGGCGCCGGCCGGGGAACACGGTGAGCCCGCAAGCGATGCCGGCGGCGAAAAAGGGCACCGAGGGCACCGGGGGCACCGGGGGCGCCGGGGGACCAGCGATAAAGGAACCGAGGCAAACCAAGGGACAAAAGGCGGCTAAGGGCGAAAAACACCCCGAGCGGTGGCGGCTCGTGCCCGTGGACGCCCACGAATGGCTCTCGTTCGAAGACCCGGCGGAACGCCGCACTTGGCGCTTCGACGTCACGTTCTTGCTGTCGAACTGGCAATGCATTTACGGCCACAGCTGCCAGGGTGTGCTCACGGGACCGGCACCGGAACTGGCAGAAGGCTGCTGCAGTTACGGGGCCCATTTCACCAGCGAACAAGACCTGGCCCGGGTGAAGGCGGCAGCGAGCACGCTTACAGCGGAGCAGTGGCAGTTCGCGGCCGAGGGGCGACGTGGAGGGCTAAGCCGCCGCGCGCCAGGCAAAAGCGCGGTGACCCGGCTGGTAAAAGGCGCCTGCATTTTCCTCAATAGGCCCGGTTTCCCAGGCGGCCCCGGTTGTGCCCTCCACCGGGCCGCGCTTGAAACAGGCCGTGCACCAATGGAACTTAAGCCCGACGTCTGCTGGCAACTGCCCCTCCGCCGGGAGGACACGGAAAACGAAGACGGTTCGGTCATTTCGACCGTAGGACAATGGGAAAGGGCGCACTGGGGGGCCGGTGGCGAAGAGTTCGCCTGGTGGTGCACGGAAGCACCGGAGGCTTTTTCGGGGACGAAGCCGGTGTGGCGCCAGATGCGCCAGGAACTCGAAGCCATGGTGGGGCCCGACGTGTTCGCCCTCCTCGTGCCTTACCTCGAAGCAAGAGAAGCGACCGGGCCGGCGCTGCCCCACCCAACCGTCCGCTAGCTTTTCGTCCCCACCACCCACCAGTGCTCGGGGCTCCAGCGCGGGTGGTGCGGCCAGGGCCTGACCGTGGCCTCGACGCCGCGAGCCCTCAACCGCTCGACCACGACGGGCGCCTCGACTCGCGAACCCCGCCAGGGGCGCGAGAGCGTCCACCGGCCCTTGGCCAGGTGACCGGCCGCCGCCATGTACGAAAGCAGCGTGTCGCGCCGGGAACACGAGCGGATCTGCACCGCGAGCCTCCCCCCAGGGCGCAGGACCCGCGCACAGCTCTCGAAGTAAGCCAGCTGGGTGGCCGCCTCCGGTACATGCTGGAACGTGAGGTAGGAGAAGGCCACGTCCACCTCGGCGTCCCCGATGTCCCCGAGCGACCCGTCCCCGGCCACGGCCCGGCACTCGACGTTAGGGAAACTGGACAGGTTCTCGCGGCACCGCCGCAACATCTCCTCGCTCACGTCCACGGCCACGACCCGGCCGAAGACCTGGGAGAGCCGGCGGGTCATGCGGCCCACCCCGCAACCGATCTCCAGGGCCACCCGGTCCGCGCCCGGCACGACGCCACAAAAAGCGAGGTAGGTGTCGACCTCTCTCGCCCCCTGGGCAAAGAACTCTTCGTCGTCGTCCCGGTGGCCGGTCGACACGTACCAGGGGCCGGCCTTCCTGGCGGCGTCGTCCCAGTAGGTCCGCGACTCCACAGTGGCCCACAATCTACTCACAGCCTCCTACTCACAGCCTCGACGGGCCCACCTCCACCCGCACACGTTTGGACGGGCGGCCCACGGCCGCCAGGGTGCTGGCGAGCGCCTCGTGGTCGGGCGCCCGCACGGCCCAGCGGTCGTCGCCCACTTGGCTGACCTCGAGTTGACCGGCGCCGGCCGCCCCTCCGGCCCCCACCAAGTCACTTATGGCCCCCGCCATCTCGCCGGCACCGGGCCCGACAAGCAGCGCCAGCGCCGAAAAGGGAGGCAGACGGAGCTCCTTGCGAACCGGTTCCTCCGCCGCCGCCAGGCGGCCCGGGTCAGCGAGCACCGCCGCCTTCAGGACCGGGTGCCAGGGCACCCGGGTCTGGACGAGCACCTGGCCGGCGCGCCCCCCGACCAGTCGCGAGGCGCGCGCCAAAAGCGCCAGCGCCTCCTCGCCGGCCCGGTAGCGGGGTGCGAGAAGTTCCTGGTCGAAGTCTAAAAAGGCGACCGCCGTGGCGCCACCGGTCCTTTGCACCTCGGCTTCCCGGTATAGGACGGCTTCGGTCCCGACCAGCACAGGCGTGGCAGGCAGGGGACCGGTGCCCGCCGCCACCTCGCCGGCGGGACGCCCCCCCAGCGCTTCGAGCTGTTCGCGCGCGCCGGCGATCCCGGGCCGCCGCGCTCGTAGTGCAGTCGAGCCGCACTTGAGGCATACGACCGGACGAGCCTCGCCGCAGCGCCGGCACTGGAGACGCTCTTCGGGCGCGGCCACCACGGCCACCGAGGACCCACAGCGTTCGCAAGTGGCCAGTTCACCGCAGGCCGCGCAGTCGACCAACTGGGCGCGTCCTTTGCGGTTGAGGACGCACACGACCCTGCCGCCACCCCGGAGGAGCTTCACCAGCTGACGGGAGTAGAGGCCGGCGCGGGGGTCTTCCCGGCGGCGGTCAACAACTAGGAGCACCGCCCAACCGGCGCGTTCTTCCGAGCGGCTAGGAAGGTAGGTCCGCTGGGCGGCAGCCAGCAGTTCGAGCGTTGGGCAGGGGGTGACCCAGAAACAGGGGGCCCCCGCCCGCCTCGCCCGTTCGGCGGCCACAAAGGGTGCGCCCCAGGTCGGGGCCGTGCCTTGCACATAGGCCTCGTCGTGAGCGTCCAGTACGACCACCGAAGCCATATGTGGGCACGGGCCCCAGGCCGCTCCCCGCGACCCGATCACCACCCGTGAGCCGGCCCGAGCCTGCGCCCAGTCACGCGGGAGCAGGGCCACGGCCGCCCCCCGGCTACGGAGGGCGGCCGACCCGGCCTCAGCGCGAGCAATGGTCGGCACGAGCACGAGCACTGGGCCGCGCTCCGCCGCTGCAACCACGAGCTCGGTGGCACTCGCCGCCGGCGGCAGCCTGAGGAGCTGCGGGCCTGCCCGCCACGCCTGGGCGACAAGCATCGCGCCACTACGGCCCGCCCGGGCAGCCGGTGTGCCCGGGTCGGAAGCCGCGTCGAAAGACGAGGAACCGGCAGGGCCAATATGGTCCCCTCGGCGCGCGTCGGGGCGGACGGGCGTTGGGCCGCTACTCGTGGCTGGCGTTCGCCTCCGGGGGACCGCGTCAAGAGCAGGCGGCGGCAGTTCCTTGACAACGCCCTCCGCCGAGGCGGTGACGAGCAGCGAACGCCTTCGCCCCGCCCAGCGGTGAGCTGCCCACGCAGCGAGCCCAAAAAGCTCTGGCTCGGGCCCCCAGCCCGTCACCTTGAGGACGGGGCGGAGGGCGATGCCGGCCGGTGGCTCGACCGGGAAGGCCAGCACCCAGCCTCGCACCCGCCGGCCCTGCAGGGGCACACGAACCACGCTGCCCGGACGCAACTGCCCGGCCATCCTCGGCGGGACAGAGTAGTCGAGCTCCTTGTCGAAGCCAGCGACGTCGAGGAGCACCCTCGCCGCCGCCGGCACGGCGGGGGGCCTCAGGGCAGGGCTAGCTCCCGTCTTAGAGCCCGACCGCTTGCCTGAACTCCTCCAAGCGGCTCGTCACCTCCCAGGTGAACTCCTTGTCCGCCCTACCGAAGTGCCCGTACGCAGCGGTGCGGCGGTAGATGGGCCGGCGCAAGTCGAGGTCCCGGATGATGGCCGCTGGGCGCAAGTCGAAGACCTCCTCCACCGCCTTTGTCACCCGCTCCGGGTCCACCCGTTCGGTCCCAAAAAGTTCGACCATGAGAGAGACCGGACGAGCCACGCCGATCGCATAGGCCACCTGTACCTCGCAGCGAGTGGCAGCCCCCGAGGCGACGATGTGCTTGGCCACCCATCGGGCGGCATAAGCACCGGAACGGTCCACCTTGGACGGGTCTTTGCCTGAAAACGCCCCGCCCCCATGGCGGGAGGCGCCCCCATAAGTGTCCACGATTATTTTCCTCCCCGTAAGCCCCGTGTCGGCGCTCGGACCCCCGTGCTCGAACCGGCCGGTCGGGTTGGTCATGATCGTGTAGCCGTCCTCGGCGTACTGCGGTGGCACTATCGGCGCCACGACGTGGTCGCGGAGGTCGGGCTTGAGCAGGGTCTCCAAGTCGACCTCGGCGCTGTGTTGGGTAGATACGAGGACCGTGCGCAGGCGCACCGGGCGCCCGTTTTCGTACTCAAAGGTCACCTGAGTCTTGCCGTCTGGGCGTAGGTAGGGCATGAGGCCCACCTTGCGGACTTGGGCCAGGCGCTGCGCGAGGCGGTGCGCCAACCAGATCGGCACGGGCATCAAATCTTCGGTCTCGTCGCAGGCGTAGCCGAACATCATGCCCTGGTCGCCAGCGCCCTGGCCATACAGGGCATCCTCGCCCGAGGTGCCATGACGCACCTCGAAGGCGGTGTCGACGCCCATGGCTATGTCTTCCGACTGCTGGCCGATCGAAACGCTGACCCCACAAGTGAGGCCATCGAAGCCAACCTCGGAACTCGTGTACCCGATCGAGGAAACGACCTCCCGCACGATCTGGGGGATCTCTACGTAGGCCTCCGTGGTTATCTCCCCGGCCACGACCACAAGCCCGGTGGTGAGGAGCGTCTCACAGGCGACTCTGGCATAGGGGTCCTGTTCCAAAATGGCGTCCAAGATCGCGTCTGAGATCTGGTCCGCCATCTTGTCGGGGTGGCCCTCAGTGACCGATTCGGAGGTGAAAACCCAGCGTCTCAAGTTGCAAGCTCCTTTTTCATGTCCCGGCGGCTCAGCCGCCCTCCTTGGCGGCGTGGGCCTCGCTGGCAGTCTGGGCTGCACTGGCAGTCGGGGCTGCACTGGCAGCGAGCACCTCTTCGATGGCATCAGCCAGCTTCGAGGCGAGGGCCCGCTTGTCGACCAGGCCCAGGTCCACGGTTCGCTCCCGGGACACGATAACAGCGCGCGAGTACTGCGAGCCGAAGCCGGTGCCCGGGCGGCCCACCTCGTTGGCGACCACCAGGTCCGCCCCCTTGGCCTCGAGCTTGCCCCGGCCCAGCTCCGCCAGTTCCCGAGCGGTCTCGGCCGCAAACCCCACGAGCACCTGGCCGGGGCGCCGACGCGCACCAAGTTCGGCCAGGATGTCCAGGGTCGGGACCAGCTCCACCGATACCGGGGCGGCCGATTTCTTCCATTTCTCCTCCGCCGTGATCGCCGGCCGGTAGTCGGCGACCGCCGCTGCCATAACTACCACACCAGCCCCCGCGGCCGCCCCCAGGACGGCCTCTGCCATCTCCGCCGCCGTTTCCACCTCGACGACGTCGGCCCCAGGTGGGGGCTCGAGGGCCGCCGCACTCACGAGCGTCACCTGCGCTCCCCTGGCTTGGAGCTCGGCGGCGATGGCGTAGCCCTGCTGACCCGAGCTCCGGTTGCCTAGGTAGCGCACCGGGTCGATGGGCTCCCTGGTGCCGCCGGCGCTCACCACGGCCCTCACGCCGGCGAGAGCGCCGGCGGGACGCACCGGCGCAGCCTGTTGCGCTCGCCCCACCAGGGCCGGCACA
This sequence comes from Acidimicrobiaceae bacterium, assembly GCA_027334785.1. Classification (GTDB taxonomy): domain Bacteria; phylum Actinomycetota; class Acidimicrobiia; order Acidimicrobiales; family Palsa-688; genus JAJZYO01. The sequence goes on along the minus strand of DAHWQF010000057.1, from coordinate 961 downwards.
GCCTGTTGCGCTCGCCCCATCAGGGCCGCCGCGGCAACCACGATCGCCTCGGGGGCGGGCAGCCGGCCCTTCCCCACCTCGCCCCCGGCCAGACGCCCCTCGTCCGGCTCGAGAACCTCCACGCCCCGCCGGCGCAGCAAAGCGACGTTGTCCTGGACGGCAGGGTGCTCCCACATCTCGGTGTGCATCGCGGGACAGACCAGTACGGGTGCCCTCGTGGCCAGCAAAGTCGCCGTGAGCAGGTCCGATGAGATCCCGGCCGCGTAGCTACCGAGCAGCCGGGCCGTCGCCGGGACCACCACCACGAGGTCCGCCCGCCTGGCCAAGGCGATGTGCGGCACCGGCTCGGCGCTGTCCGTGCCGGCGGGACCCGTGGTGCCGTCGCCGGCGGCTGCCCCCGAGGCACCCAGCGGCCCCGGGAAGAGCGACATCCTCGCCGGTTCGGCGGCCAGGGCGCTGAAGGTGAGCGGGGCCACGAAGCGCGTCGCCCCCCTCGTGAGGACGGGCAGCACCCGCGCCCCGGCGTCGCTCAGGCGCCGGCAGACCTCAACCGCCTTGTAGGCCGCTATCCCCCCGCAAACCCCGAGCAGGACCGTCTTGCCCGCGAGCGGGTTCTCGCCGGCGCCGGCGTGGTTGCTCATGCTCGCAGGGTAGTGCCCGAGAGCGGGCCGGCCCACTTCCACTTGGCGCCGCCGGCAAAACGCACAGCTACCCGGGCCGCACGACGACCCTACGACCGTAAGGCCGCGCAAAAAACGGACCGATGTGAACTCGCTAGACCCACATCCACCGGTATTTAGCGCGAAATCGCGCAAGATCCTGACAGATGTGGCCTCCGCCGGCGCACATCGACCTGGTTTTTGCGCGGCGGTGCCGTTGCGGCGCTGCGGTGACGACGGTGCGACTGCGACGGGTGCGATCGATGGCAAAGGTGCCCGTGCCGACCGTGCGAATCCAGGAC
>DAHWQF010000579.1 GCA_027334785.1 Acidimicrobiaceae bacterium | reverse complement strand
CCCAAGTGGCCGGCTACGCCGTCATCTACGGCGCCGACGACCGCTATATCGGCAACATCTTCCTCGGCGGCGACCTGGCCCAGGCCTACGCCCGCCTGGGTAAGGGCCAAGCCGGCTACGGCACCGCCGGCTACGACGGCCACCCCGCCTCCTTCGAGGAGTACCTCGCCCGCGTGGCCGCCCAGCCCCCGGGGGACCTGCAGCGCTTCATCGCCGTGGAGCAGCCCGCGTACCTGCGCGACAACGTCTACGCGCCCGGGGCGCGCGCCTTCGCCGGCGAGCGCTCGGCGCTTTCCCCTACCGAGGAAGTCTCTTTCGAGGTCGTCGACGAGGGCGACGAGGTCTACCTCGAGGCCAAGCTGCCGGAGGCCTTCCGCCGGGCTCGTCTCGGCCTCGTGACCGGCGCCGACCTCCCGCGCGTGCGCTTTGCCGACGCCGACTTCGAAGAGCGCGACGGCAGCCCGGTGGTCATTGACACCGACCTGGTCGGCGAGCGCAAGGAGGCTGGCCGCGACTACCCTGCCGGGCCCATCGCCAACCTCGGCCCGGGCACGTCTCGCGTACGCGTCTGGTAAGCCGGCAGGCCGGCGCCGCCGAGTACACCCGCACGACGGCTCCTAGCCCTCGGCCCGTTACCGAACCAGGTGCTGCCGCGTCGGAGCGTTCAGGCCACTCCTCTCGCTTACGCTTAGCTCAGCCACAGTCTGTCCAGCAAGGCCCCTGTCGGCCTAGGATCAAGAAAACATTTCCTGGAGCACGAACTGGGTCTTCGGCGAAAGCCTTGCCCGGTTGTAGAACCGCTCGACCAAATCGAGAGCCTCGCAGCTCGTTGTGATCCCGAGGATCCGCGCAAGTAACTTGAGGTCCTCCGTGTCCGCTTCGACGCGTGCCGCAGCTGCCTTCATGGCAAAGAGCAACTCGGGCGACGCGACGCTGACGCTGATCCCGGGACCCGTGTAGATCGTTTGTGCCCCGGTGTCGGGCCGGTCGGGGAGGAGCCCCTTGACGCCGTCGTTGAGCCAGTCTTTCGCGATTGCCCTCTCGGCCGCCATGCGCCGAGCCTCGGCGTAGACAACCGATTTTGGCTCGAAGACGGCATCAATATCCTTCGTGACCCGTTCCCGGTTGTAGGCGAGGGCCATGGCACTTCCTCCTACAACGAACATCTCTGCCCGGAGCCCTTGCTTTTCCAGCCGGCTACCCAGTTCCTTGAGCAACTCGATGGTCCTGTCATGGTCGAAGTAGCCTTCGGAAGTCGTCATACCGACTCGAGTGCGGCACCGTCAACGATCACTCCTCGGACCCGCAGCGATGTGGGCGTCGAGGCAAAAGAGATCGCGTCGAAAGCAGGGTCCGACCCCAGGAACCAGAAGCGGTCCAACCCCGCCCGGGCCGTCCAGGCAGGTGCAGGGCGCCCGCGAGAGACATTGAGGTGCTCAGCCACTCCTGCCAACATGGCGTCCCACCTCTGGTCACCTGTCGTAGAAGGTTGAGCGAAGAACGCCTCATAGTCGACTTTCCCTTCAAGCCATTTGGAGTCCGAAACCATTTGGCGGACAAGTCGGAGGAGGTCCACAGTCGGCCTCGCCTCTCGGAGCCCGCCGCGAACGGCCGAAGCAGTGGCTGCCACCGTCATCAGGCTGTGAGAGTGGACAGGGCTCGCAGATCCAGCATCGATCACAGCCAGAAGGCGTCCAAGTGTCAGGGTGTTCGGCATCTTGGTGCCCCGTTCGTAGGCTGCCACGTTGCTCTCGGTCGTCCCGGCCGCACGGGCTACCTGTTTGAGCGTGAGCCCGGCAGCTCGCCGACGCGACCGCAGCTCCCAGCTCTGCATGAGATGATGATATCACATATTAGGTATCAGTCAGCTTGCCCAGCCGGCTTGCCCAGCCGGCTTGCACCGGCTCAGCATCTTGCCGGCGGGGGCCATCACGGTTGTCAACTCGTCCCTTCTTCGCGGCGAGCACCGCCAAGCGGGCGAGGTCCTCAGCCGTGTAGCCGGGCCAGCCGTGAAGGATGGCTACCCACTCCGCCGGCACGGCCGTTGCCCCCACCGAGCGGTGCCTCTGCCCTAGGTGCCAGTCGGTCAGTTTGTGGTTTTTGGACCGTGGCTGTTTCGATTAGCACAAACAGCGTGCAACCTCTTCAGGCCTGTACCTTTTCACAACCCCAATGTCGATCTTCCGTACGGGCCAGCAGGGGCGCAAGGCCAACCAGCCGTATGCAGTCTGCACTTGGGGCCGTTGGCCGGCGGCTCACGTCTCGATTTCGTGATTTTCCGAGTTCGAGGCGGTTGTGTCGCACCCCCCGCGTACCCTTTTCGTTGTGGACGACGTCCTCCTCGATGCCGTGCTCGGCCGCCTCGACGACCCCGAGCACAGCCCGCCCGAGGGTGTGGCCGAACTAGTCCTCGCCGCCCTGGAGGGCGAGGAGGAGCTGGGAGCCGCCTTGGCCTCGGAGCCAGCTGGCCCCGACGCGCCGGCCCGGCGCCGGCCCGCCGGCGCACAGCGCACAGACGACAAAGCGGCCACCCCCCGTGTTTTCCTCCAGCGTGTCCAGGTG
>DAHWQF010000578.1 GCA_027334785.1 Acidimicrobiaceae bacterium | reverse complement strand
GCCTGGTCCCAACACCAGCCTCGACGATGCCACTTCACATTTGCCACCTTTCAAGAGGCGACCTTGACATCGAGACCGAGTTGCACATATACTGCTCTGGTCCAACCAGTGGCCGCTGGTCGGACCCACCAATAGGGGGGTACGATGGTGTAGACAGTTTCGCCGCGATGACAAGGCCACTACGTCTTGCAACGGAAGCATGGCGACGATGACGCTAACGGATCAGGTCCGCAACCCTGCCGCCTTACCGCTGCCGGCCAGTTCACTACCTGCACAGACAAGCACGCACCTAGCCGATCTCCTTTTTCTCCCAAGCGAGGAGGCATACCATTTTGTTCCCATCGACGGCTACACGCCGGACCACAGCACGCCATACCGCGAGGACAGCCGCCGCCCTGGCGGCCGCTGTTGCAGTCACGGGCCCAGGTGCGGTCGCGGACGCCGCGACCGCGCAGACCTTGACGTGGCCAAGGTGGTCGACACGGTGGCGCCAGGCGCGGCAGGTTCGTGGTCGCTTTCCAATTACGCCCCACGGGCGCTACGGGGGGACTTCGAACCTGGGTTCAAGGTCGACCACTTCATCAAGGACCTCGGTATCGCCCTTGCCGAAGCGCGACGTATGAAGCTGGCGTTGCCTGGTCTCGCGCTTGCCGAACAGCTCTATGAAGCTACGAGCGCGCAGGGGCTAGGAGGGAAAGGGACGCACTCGCTGCTCCTCGCACTCGCAGAGCTCTCAGGCGCCCCCTGGGAATCGGGCTATGAAGGCCACTAACGAGGGGTGAAATTCGCCTATGGCTAACCGAACTGGTGTCTCAGCCAAGAGGTTCCACACAGGGACATGGCGGCACCGTCGACGGAGAGTATGCTGCCCAGGATGCCGCATCAGTCCAACAGACCGCTCTTGCGAGATGTCGCGTATTCCACCACCCCTGTTGAGGTGGATTGGCGGCCTTCCTCGCCAAATGACCGATATGGGGAACGAACCGTGCATCTGCTCCCAGTAAAATGGCATGTCAAACGGTAGCGCTCGTGACGGTGTCGTCGCAGCATTGCTGAAGCAGATACAGTCGGGCTCGCTGCTGCCGGGCTCGGTCCTGCCCCCTGAGCGCGAGTTCGCGGCCGAGTGTGGCGTAAGCAGGGGTACGCTCAGAGAGGCGATCCGGATCCTCGATTATGCTGGAGTGCTTGAGGTTCGTACACGGTCAGGTACCTACGTAGCCGAAACAGCACTATCCAAGGCTATCGAACTTCGCGCCCATGCGGCACTTCGCGGTGAGGCAAGCCCGCTTGATATCATGGTGGCTCGTCGGGCCCTTGAACCAGTAAATGCCAGATATGCAGCCGTCAACCGGCACATCAGAGATCTGCATGCCCTTAGAAAATCGGTGCGTGATCAGCGCAGACTGATCGATCGTGGTGAAGACCCGAACGAGGTGGACAGACAATTCCACGTTTCTGTGGCAGTCGCCTCACGCAACCCTATCTTGAGCCTGCTGTTCGAGAAGATGGCCGATGTCATGCACCAGCGTACGTGGACGGAACTTAAACACAGTTCACGTAGCGCGGGCGACCATCAAGATCTTTATCTTAGGCAACACCACATAATCCTTGATGCCATAGAGCGAGGAGACTCCGCGTCGGCCTCCAATGCCATGTTGGAACACCTCGATTCCGTCGACGAAGGTCTACTGGAAGTCCTCGATTAGACCTTAATCAAAAATCAAGCGAAGAGCCCTCCTTCTCAACCAGAATGCGAGGTATAAAGCGGGGTCGCCGGCCCAGCGGGCTGGGAGCCGTGACAGGTGCCGGGTGAAGGCTCGACGTGACCTCCAAGCTCCCGCCGGAGGAGAGTAGCTCCCGCAAGGTGGAACCCCCCTGTGCGTTTGGGAGAGTTCCCAGGGCCTTCCGAAAAAGTGGGGTGGGGTAAAAGGTTTTCGGGTGGGCAAGGCCGAAAGCCACCAGGCTGACGCCCGGCCTTTCGGCGTTGCCCTGCCGGCGCCGCAGGTGCCCGGAGGGCGGGGAGCGAAAGGTCCCGCCCGAGCTTGCCCCCTCCGAAGAAGACCGCCACGCCGCCATCACTGGGCGCCTCGGCGACCGCGTAGCCCGTGACACGGTGGGCCCCGGAGCGGTCGTAACGGGGCCTGGCGGCAAGCCCGGGGTCGCGGAGGAGGCGCACGAACTTGGCCTCGCTCGTGGCGACGGTGGCCGCTCCGCGCACCACCCGGGCGAGCTCTTCGCGCTCGGGTTCGGCCCGCTTGGTGCGCTTGGCCTTCTCGGCCTCGGCGCGGCTGAGCCCGGGCATGGCGGCCTTCTTGGGCCGCCCCTCGACGGCGGAGAGCCCGTAGCGGGCTTCCATGTCGGCACAAAGGCGGCTGAGCCGCCGGAAGTCGTTGGCCGTGCGGGCCACCTTGCCGTCGTGCGAGCGGCCGTGGCGTACAGCCACCCATCTGCACGGTGCCTGGCCGTCGCTCCCGTCGAAGCCGAGCCGGCACATTGCCTCGCGGGCGACCTCCGCCCACTCGGTGTCGGTAAGGTCGCGGTCCACCTTTCCCTTGGTCGACAGG
>DAHWQF010000577.1 GCA_027334785.1 Acidimicrobiaceae bacterium | reverse complement strand
ACTGCGACGGCGATGCGCTGCTGGCGCTGGTGGTGCCTGCCGGCCCCGCCTGCCACACCGGAGAGCGCACCTGCTTTCACCGTGGCGAGCGTCAGCCGGCAGCGCCCCACGAGGTGCTGCCCGCGCTGGAGCGGGTGCTCTCCGAGCGTGCCCGCGCGCGGCCTGCAGGTCGAAGGCGGCACATGGGGGCACAGAGGGGGCCATCTGTACGCCGGGACGGAAGAGCGGCCCCGCCTGGGTGGCCTCCCCCGCCGCACCGGGTGCAGGAATGCCGACAGCAAGAAGCAAGCTCGCAGTTAAACACGCGCGAACCATCTCCAAACGCCGTGTCCGCTAACACGAAAGCGTCGCCCGTGCCACCGAGATCTTGCGCCTCTACATCACAGACTTTGGGACCTGCCTTCCAAGCGGGCACGGGTGCCCGCCAAAGGTGGGGCAACCGAATGGGTTCTCTGGCAGACTGCACGTCCCAGCTGCCACCTAGCCTCCTCGCTGGGCGCACTGCAGGGCCGGTTTTCCTGGCCAGCCGTCTTCCCACCAGGGCAGCACCGGAACTCGACCCCGGCCTCGGGCTCCGGCCCAGGCTTGCGTCCTACCGGCGCGCGCGATGTCGAACCTTGTCCCCCGAACACACAGGCTGGAGGTGCACCAACCCGCTCGGCACTAACCCGTGCTGCCGAGGACGGGGCCAACCCTGCCCTGTGGCGTTCAACAGCCCTGTTCCTTGCTAGCTCCCGCGATGCTCCCGTCTACCTCCTGAAGCGTTACGCTCGGCCAGTGCCAGGAGCTGTCGTAGAAGAAGAAGGGTCCTTGTCAACCGAAATTGGTGCCGAGCCAGCGAAACCCAAGGCCGACGGTACGGAGGTGAGCTCGGGCCACTTCGGCAGCAGGCAGAAGCTGTCAGCAGCGGTACGGGCAGTACTGCCATTACTGCTGACCGGGAGGCGAAGCGCGGCGGGCGTCGGCGCTTACTTCGACCTCATAACCGGGCCCGGTCGGAAATTCTACGGTGACAGCTTTCATTTTGGCTATTTCCAACATGGGGTCGACGACCTCGGCAAGGCTCTCGACGCGCACACAGATCTGGTGGCCGAGATGGCCCGCTTAGCCCCAGGGATGCGAGTGCTAGACGTCGGCTGCGGCATAGGGGCGCCGGCACTACGCATCGCTCGCCGTCACGAGTGCCATGTCGTCGGGGTCAACATCAGCGCCGAACAGGTCAGGCAGGGCCATGAGATAGTCCTTTCGGCCGGAGCTTCCGATAGAGTGACGATCCAACGCGGGGACGCACGGGCGCTCGACTTCCCCGACCAGTCCTTCGACGCCGTCTTGTGCCTCGAAGTGGCTGGGGACATTTGCGTAAGAGCCGACGACAAGGACCGTCTGGCCGCCGAGCTGTACCGGGTACTGCGGCCAGGCGGCTCCCTGGGCTTCTCGGACCTCGCCCTGCGGAGCCCTCCTACCCGCTCGGAGGACCGGGCCCTGCGCGCGCTCCTCTACCACAGCGGGTCCGAACTGGTTACCGACTGGCCGGCGGTGCTCACCGGCCATGGGTTCCTCGTCCTCGAGCACCGCGACATCCTGACCCAGGTCTTACCCACCTGGGACCACGCGTGCAATGTGCGGGCGCTTTACCCCGAGAACTGGTACCAACGGTGGGTCACCGACCGGGCCCGGGCGCGCCTCGACTGGATCGGTCCGGTCCTGGCCCTCCACGGAGCCTTTCCTGTCCTCTCCGCGCAGAGACCGCCCGTCTCTCAGCATTAAGGTCCCTAGAGGCAGGCGGGGCCGTGTTGACCAACCCTGGCCAGTGAGCGCTGGGACACGACCGAGACCGCCGAGTTCCTTGGCATCAGCCGTCAGGCACTGCACGAGCGTGTGCGGCGGGGGACCGTCCTCGGTGTCCCGGGCAAAGGAGTGACTTGGTTCCCGACGTGGCAGTTCGACCTCGCTAAGCGACAAACACGACCGGCTGTTGCCAAAGTCCTCGGGGTGTTCCGCCGCATGGAGCACCCACTGCAGCCTGTCGAGGTCGCTTCGTGGCACGCGAGCCCCAGCGCGAGCTCGGCTCGCTCAGCCCGGCCAACTGGATAGCAGAGGGCCGGCCCGAGGAGGCATTGCTCGGGGCTGCTCGGCACGCTACCGCCCGTCTTGCTGCGCGACCCGTCTTGCTGCGCGACGCCCCGCCAGCCCCCCAGCCGACCCGGCTGAACCGGTCGATTTCCCGACCCGGCCTGTCGCCAACGCCGTACCCGTACGCGCGCACCCACGCCGAAGCGCACGAAGCTGAGTGGTTCTGCAACTGCCGGGAGCACCGCTTTGACCGGCCACCAGAGGCCTCGTCGCTGTTCGGCACGTGCTACCTGGCGGGGGACCCCCTTGGTGCCTTCGTCGAGAAGTCCGGGGACCTGCCCGTCGTCACCAGGGAGCGGGTGGACGGACGCACCTCATCGAGGCGAGTGCCGGCGACTGACGGCCCGTCGGCGAGCGCGGCCACATTCCGGGTCACGAGCCCGTCCCGCTCGGCTACGTCCAGGGCGCGCCGCGGCACGGCACGCGCCAGGCACCTCG
>DAHWQF010000576.1 GCA_027334785.1 Acidimicrobiaceae bacterium | reverse complement strand
AACCAGGAACTCTTCGGGCTGCCGAGCAAGCTGCCCTGGGCAGTGCGGATAACCAAGCAGAGCGAGCTGTCCAACATATTCCCGGCCAAGTACAGGACACCATTGGTCGACGGGAGGTACCTGCCGGGCACTTTCCAGCCAACGTTCCTCTACGAGTGCATTTGGGACCTGGCCACCTTCGGGCTGCTCCTGCTCATCGAGCGCAGGGTGAGGCTGCGCCGCGGCTACCTTTTCGCCGGTTACGCCGCCATATACACCTTCGGCCGGTTTTTCACCGAGTACCTCCGCATCGACCCCGCCCACCGCTACCTCGGGCTCCGGCTCAACGACTGGACGAGCATCGTGGTCTTCGCCGGCGCGTCTGCACTCCTGGTCTGGAAGGGCCGCCCGGAGCCCGGCGATGAACTGGTCACGTCGCCCCTGCCGGGACCCGTCCTCGACACCGAGAGGGAACGCGCCGCCCAGGCCGAACAACGCCGGCAGGCGCCCAGGAGAAGTCAGGTGGCACCGCCCTCGCCACCAGGGGAGCCGGCAGCCGCCGATCCCGGCTCACCCCTCGCCACCGAGCGGCCAGGCCGCGAGGACCGTGCGGTCATCGTGAGCCCCGCGGCGGCTGAAGTCGACTGCGCCGGCCAGGCCGAGCGGCCCTAGTTCCCCGTCCCGCCCACAGCGCAGGGCCTCCGCCAGCCCGGGCGCTACGGTGGTGGGCCCGTCGCGCAGCGGCTGGGCGGCGCCGTCGGTCAGCAACACGAGCGCCTCCCCTCGGCCCAGCTCGGCCGAGACCAGTTCTAAGGCATCTGCTTCGGCCCCGGCTGGCGCCCCCAGGGCTGGTCCCGGTGAGGGGAGCGGGAGGGACGCGGTGACGGTTACCAGCATGGCCGTGTCACCCTCGTCTGCGGTTACGGCGCCTGCCAACGGCGCCACGCCGGCGGCACCCACCCCCGACGCCCCGAACAGCTCATGCCACTCACCGTCGGGCGACAATGCGAAAGCAGTGCTGTCGCCCACCCGGCCCAAGGTCACCTCCGCTCTGCCGGCGCTGGCGCGCAGGAGGGCGACCACGATGGTGGTCGCTAGCTCGGCCGGCGCCTGGCCTCCTGCCCGGTAAAGGGCATCGCTCGCTTCCGATATGGCGCCCCTGCACCGGGCCGAGGCCCATCCGCCCGCTCCGTTCTCACCCAAGTAACGGCAGGCCGCTTCGACGACCAGTTCGGCCCCCTCGCCGCCTCGGCCGGCCGAGCCCACCCCGTCGGCGACGACCAGCGCCAGATGGCCCGGCTCAGGCAGCGCCCAGCCAAAGGAGTCCTCGCAGCGCCGGGCGGCCAAGCGGTGGGAGACACCGCCCACCGACGCCGCCAGCACCAAGAAATCCTCCGAGCGGCCTCCGTCGGCCCGGTAACTGGCCGTCGGCGCCCCGCCGCGCCGCCGCAGCTGGGCGGGGCTGCCGGCCGCCGCGGACGGTTCGCCCCAGGCCGGCCCGGCCCACCCGCCCGGCCGGCTCACTCCAGTTCGTCTACCTGGATCGGCTGCATGTTGGGGAGCTGGGGGGGCACGAGCTGGGGCGAGCCTGTATGGGCACTGGCCGAAGAGCTCACGATCGACTGCACCAACCCGGCCATCAACTCGGGCACGACCGTCGAGGGGTTGGCGCCCTCGCTGGCTATGAACGCCCGGTTGGGTTTGTTCTCGACGACTGCGGCCAGGACCTCGGCCACGGCGTCGCCGAAGCCGAAGGCCAAGATGTTGGGGTGCCGGCGCCACGACGAGTCGACCAGGCGGCGGTGAGAGGCACGCCAGCGCTCCTCGGGATCGGTGGGACGGCCGTCCGAAACGAACAGCACCGCCGGGCGGTACCAACGCTCGCCCCCGCTGCGCCCGGCCTGGTAGTCCACCTCGATGAGGCGGCGCAGGTGGTCGAAGGCCGCCGCGTACGACGTGCGGCCCTCCACCTCGACCGTGGGCATGGCCTCCACCAGGGCCAGGTCGGACAACGGGAGGACCGTACGGGCCACGTCGCTGAAGGTCACGATGCCAAACCGGACGACCTCTGCGACCGCCGGGTCTTGCCCCACGGCCGCCCTAATGCCGGGAAGCTCGGCATTGACCTGGGCGATCGGCTCGCCGGCCATCGACTGGGACACGTCGAGGCAGAAGTAGAAAGGAAAGACGGCGTAGCGCTCCTCAGTCCCGACGTACTCGCTCGCCATCGTCCAATCGAGGTTACCGGACCCGTTTCTCCTACAACGAACTCCCTACAACGAACCCCCTACTACGAGCTCCCCACAACGAGCTCCCCACAACGAGCTCCCGAGCCTCGAAGGCCGCCTGGCCGGGGTGATCAGAGCCCGATGAGCGGGCTCACCATCTCGCCGATCAGGAACAGTACGACGCACGCGGCCACCGCGTCCAAGAAGAGCGCCCGCGCGAGACGGCGTAAGCCATCGGCCCGCCGGCCCGGCGAGGCCAGCAACCGGAACGCAAGGCGGTGGGCGCCCCCCCACGCTCGCCCGCACCGTCGGAGCAACTGGCGCGGCCCGAGGTAGGCGAGCCCGAGGCCGGACAAGCCCTGGCC
>DAHWQF010000575.1 GCA_027334785.1 Acidimicrobiaceae bacterium | reverse complement strand
AGCACTCGGGCCGGGACGGCTACGCGCTGGCCGGGAGCGGGTCGGGGAAGGCGGCGCTCAGGTCAAGTGAACTATGTCACGCACCAGCAGGTAGGTGACCATGGCGATCACCACGGCGTAGAGGGCTGCGGCCGCCCAGCGCCAACGGTGGTCGGCCATGAAGAACCTCCTGACCGCCCGCACGTCGAACACGAGCGCCGCCACGGCGACAGGGACCCCGATCGCCGGCCCGACCACGGGAACTTCGCTCAGCCACGGGGCGAGGATGGGGAAAACGATGTAGCTCAGCAGGCAGCGCGTGGCGGAGAGGAGAATGGACGAACTGAAGAGGTTGTAGACCTCGCCGCCCTCCTGGTCGGGCAGGAAGAGCACCCGCCGGGCGAAGTGGTCGGCCCGCCCTTGCTTTCTGGCCACGCTAACTTGGCTGGCCTCCGTGGAGGGTAGCGTGCGGGCGACCTGGTCACCGCCGAGCACTACCTCTTCACTAACTGCCACCCTGCCACCTGCCTCCATTAGAGACGCAAGGAACCAAATTACCCGGCCGTTCCTGCCGGCCCCAACCTAGTGCAGCCCACTGCGGCGTGTTGGGGCAGGGGTAGCCGCCCTGTGCACCCGGCGGTGCCCCCGGCGGTGCCCCTGTGAACCTGGCGGTGCTCAGTTCTTCACCGGCTGGCCCGCGGGCGACACAACCCACCAGATCCCTCCGTAGGTCTCGACGCCTTCGCCGGTGGTCATCCCCGGCCCGGTGTCCCGCTCGTAGGTGTAGAGCGCGTGGCCGTGATAGGCCACCTGGTGAGCGCCGCCGGAGCGCTGGAAACTCGACAGGAACTTCGGGTTGACGCCGGCGCCCGCCGTCAGCTTGCCGCTGGAGTCGAGCGGTGGCCAGACGATGGCGCACGAACCGACACAGGTGCTCGAGTTGGGCGCATCGGAACTGAGCATGTACAAGGTGTAGCCGCGCGAAGTAACGAGGATCGGGCCGTAGCCCTTCACGTTGCTGACGTCGACGGTGCCGTTGGTGGGCGACGCCACCGTGGTCACGCTGGCGCCGTTGGCGTTGTAGCTGCCGCCGGCGCAGGCTGAGAGGCCAGCACTGGCCAAGGCGGCGCCGGCGGCCAGGTGCAGCAGTCGTCGCCGCCGTGGCACCATCTGGCCCTGGACGGCGCCGGAGGCCAGGTGCAGCAGGCGGCGCCTTCCTAACGCGTCGTGGCCCGAGCCGGTGCCCGACCCGGCGAGGCCGCCACCACCTACGGGCGAGGCAGCGGCGGGAAGGCTCGGCACGGCTCGGAACACTCACACATAGAACGAACCTAAGAGCAGAGGTCAGTTTGAGTCAAGGCGGGGGAAGACGCTCTGCTCAAGGACGAGTTTTATGCTCGCCGCCACGGGTATTGCTACAAGGGCGCCGATTATCCCGAGTAGCGCGCCGCCAATAAGGACGGCGAGCACCGTGACCACGGGGGAGACGTTTACGGCTTGGCGCATGACGCGCGGGACGAGAAGGTAGTCCTCGAAGAAGCGGTAGCCGACGTAAAAGGCCACCGTCAAGATCGCGACCGGTAGGGAAACCGACAGCGCGACCAGCGCCACGACCACGCCGGCGATGGTGGAGCCCACCACGGGGATCAGGTCGAACAGCGCCACGAACAGGCCGAGGAGGACCGCGTAGGGTATGCCGAAGACCCGCGCCCAGAGGAAGGTGCCGAGGCCGGCGACCAGGGAGGTGAACAGGTTGCCTATCAGGTAGCCGCCCACGCCGGCGAGCACCTGGTCGAGGATCCCCCCGAAACGTTCCCGACGGCTGGCGGGGACGAGCTGGACGAAGAAGCGCTTTATCGAAGGGAGAGCGGCTAGGAAGTACACGGTCAGAACGATCACGATGAGGGCCGAGGTGCCCGCCGAGATCACTTCCTTACCGGCCCCGAGGGCGCCCGACGCGAGGTACTTGGCGAGGGAGGTGGCGTTGGCCCCGTGGAGGTCGGAGCTCAAGTTGAGATGGAGCGACTTGGCTATATGGCCGAGCGTGCCCCTGCCCGAAGAAAGCTCGTCGCGCCACTTGGGGACTTCTTTTACTATCTGGTTGATTTCTGCGTTTATGGGGGAGATAGCCGAGTACACGAAGGCGCCCACGATCGATATCGCGCCGAGCACCACCGCTATTACCGCATAAGAACGTCGGAAATGGCGCCGATGGAGGGACTCTACCAGCGGGTCGAGCCCAACCGCGATGAAAAGCGACACGAACACCAACACGAGCGTGCCGCGGATCGAGTAGACGGCGAGACCGATGGCGATGGCGACGAGCACTCCCAAGGCCGCCGAGAACCCGGCCACGAACGGGGTCCTACGGTCGAAGGGGCGCCCGAGGCGGCGTACTTGGCGCTCAGGCTCGGGCTGTTGGCTGTCGCGCCCGCGTAGACCCCTGGGCACGGTCACACGCTCCGGCTCTGCGCCCCCGGCGAGCGCACGTGGCCTCGGGGACCTGTCAGCCATGGCTCATTGTTCCACTACCGATACTAGGCCCCGCCGGCGCCCTGACCTCTGCAAATGCCGTGGTTCGCCCCGAAGAGGGAGAC
>DAHWQF010000574.1 GCA_027334785.1 Acidimicrobiaceae bacterium | reverse complement strand
CGTTCGGCGTGGACGGTATGGAGCCGCACGCCGGTAGCGGCCACGAAGTCGCGCTCCACCTCCTCGGCCTCGCCCTCCCGGAGCAGCCCGTGGTCGACAAAGACGCATGTCAGCTGGTCGCCAACGGCCCTCTGGACGAGCGCGGCCGCCACTGCAGAGTCAACCCCGCCCGAAAGCCCGGCGATCACGGGGTGGCTACCCACCGTCTCGGCCACGGACTTGACAGCCTCGTCGATGATGCTCGTAGTCGTCCACGAAGCGCTGGCGCCGGCGCAGTGGTAGAGGAAGTTCTCGATCACCCGCTGGCCGTTCTCGGTGTGCACCACCTCGGGGTGCCACTGGACCCCGTAGAGGCGCCGGGCCGGTTCCTCGAAGGCGGCGACAGAGGCACCAGCACTGCGGGCGGTCGGGCGGAAACCCGCGGGCGCCCTCACCACCGCGTCGCGATGGGACATCCAGGTCCGTTGGTGCTCCGGCAACCCGGAGAACAACTCCGAGGACGGGTCGAGCGTGACTTCGGTCCGGCCGAACTCGCCGCCGCCGGTCCGGGCGACTTCGCCTCCGAGGGCAGCGGCCATGGCCTGGAGCCCGTAGCAGATCCCGAGCACCGGCACCCCCGAAGAGAAAAGGGCGGGGTCCGGCTGAGGGGCGCCCTTTGCGTAAACGCTCTCCGGCCCCCCCGACAGGATGAGCGCAGCCGGGCGCCGAGCGAGCATCTCGGCGGCGGCCATGGTGTGAGGGACGATCTCGCTGTACACGTGCGCCTCGCGCACGCGCCGCGCGATCAGCTGGGCGTACTGGGCGCCATAGTCGACAACCAAGACGGGGCCGGCACCCGCCGGCGAGCCGCTCATCTGAAGATGCTACACGGGCACCCGCACCCGTTCGGGGCAGCTGTAGACCTTGAAACGCCCCTCGCGCAGCCACCCGACGAGCGTGAGGCCGAACTCGGCCGCCAGGCCCACGGCCAGGCTGCTCGGGGCTGAGACCGAGCAGAGGGCGCCGGCGCCCATGCGCAGTGATTTCTGGACCAGTTCGAAACTGGAGCGGCCGCTCACCATAAGGACCCTGGCCGGGAGCGGTAAGAGCCCCGCGAGCAGGGCCCAGCCAGCCAGTTTGTCCATGGCGTTGTGGCGCCCGACGTCTTCCCGGATGGCCACGAGCTCCCCCGCCTCGTCGAAAACGGCCGCCGCGTGCAGGCCGCCGGTCGAGTCGAAGAGGCGCTGGGCTTGGCGAAGCTTGCCGGGCAGCGCACCGAGGACTTCGGGAGAAAGGACAGGCCCGGCAGCGGCGCGCCCGTAGCCGCGTGCACGCAGCGCCTCCAGGGTCGCTTTGCCGCATACGCCGCACGCGCTCGAGGTCACGAAGTGGCGCTCGAGCGCGGGCAAGTCGGCCGGCGCCGGGCCGGAAAGACCGACGTTCACGATGTTGTAGCGCTTTTGCTCTCCCACAGAGCGGTCCGTGCAATAGCCGATCACGTGGACTTGCTCGCGCGAGCTCACCACCCCCTCGTTGAACAAGAAGCCGGCCGCGAGCTCGAAGTCGGCCCCAGGCGTGCGCATAGTGACCGCCAGAGGGACGGGTGCCTTGGCGCCGGGCGAGCCGAGGCGGATCTCCAGAGGTTCCTCGGTGGCGAGGGTGTCCTCCACCCCGCGCACATGGCCCTCGCAGACCTCCCAGGCGGGCGTCCTCGAGACGGCGCCCGGCCGTGCCTGTGCCATGACGCTCAAACCCCCCTCGGTACCTCCACTTGGACCACCGCCGTGTAGTCGGGGATACCGGACTCCACGGACCGCACCTGCGGGTCAACGAGCACGTCGCCCTCGGGCCAGTGGACATGGAGGGTCCCCCGGGCCACCGGCGCCAGGAGCACCCGCCCCTTCAACTCGCCGGTAGGGCTCTTTAGCACCACGGGGTCACCGTCGGACACGCCCAGCTCTGCCGCGTCGTAGCGGTTTACCAGCACCGAGTCGCGGCGGGCGCCCGTATGGGCGTCCCGGTCTCCTTGCACCATGCTGTTGAACTGGCGGCCTCGGCGGGTAGTGACCAAAAAGGCGCCCGCGGGCACGTGCCGCTCGGGGAGCTTTATGGCGCTCCAGTGCGCCCTGCCATCGGGCGTCGGGAACTGCCAGCCGGCGCACAGCATGCTCCCCCCGTACTGGAACTGGTCACCCTCTTCTCTGAGCGTCCTGATGAGGGCGTAGGAGGGGACGACGCGGGCGATCTCCTCCCGGATCTCCTGAGTGCCCCCGAAGCGCACCCTTTCGGCCAGCTCGGGCTGGGCGCGCGCGGCCAGTTCGCCGAAGATGTCCCATTCCGGACGGGCCGCTCTGACCCGTGGCCCGCGGATCTCGGGGCTGAAGATGACCCGGCGTTCGGTCGACGTCTCGGTCACACCTCCGGCCATCTCGTAGCGGGTCTGCGCCGGCAGGAGCACCACGGCCTCCCCCGGCGGGAGGAGCATCTGCGAAGAGAGCACGATGTCGATGTGCGCCCGCACGCCGACACGGGAAAGAGCCTCTCGCGCCCGGCGGGGCGACGGCAGCACCTCGGCGAAATTGCCCCCCGAGCAAACGAGTACGTCGAG
>DAHWQF010000573.1 GCA_027334785.1 Acidimicrobiaceae bacterium | reverse complement strand
AACCCTGTTGGTAGAGGTACTTTCCATGGCTGCATAGCCGCCGTGCGCCCGTCAGGCAGCCCTCCGCGAAAGTGCGAAAGCCAACTGAGAGGCGAGGCCAAGATCCGGCCGACGCACCTGTGCCGCGCCGCGCTGGTCTACGTACGCCAGAGCACGATGGCCCAAGTGCACAACAACACCGAGTCGACCGCACGCCAGTACGCGCTCGTCGAACGGGCGGCAGAGCTCGGCTGGGCAGCTTCTGCCATAGAGGTGATCGACAGCGACCTCGGGCTCTCGGGACGCTCGGCCGAGGGCCGTTCGGGGTTCAAGGAGGTGGTCGGGCGCGTCTGCTTGCGCGAAGTGGGCGCCATATTCGGCTTGGAGGTCTCTCGGCTCGCCCGCTCGTCGGCGGACCTGTCCAGGCTGCTCGAGCTGGCCCGCCTGACCGACACGCTGGTGATCGACGCCGACGGGGTCTACGACCTGTCGGACTTCAACGACAGGATGCTCTTGGGGTTGAAGAACCAATGGAGCGAGGCAGAGCTCCATTACCTGGCCTCCCGTCTCCAGGGAGCGAAAAGGGCGGCTGCCGAACGGGGCGAGCTGCGCTTCCCGTTGCCCGTCGGCTTCGTCTACGACGACGAGGGCAACACCGTGGTCGACCCCGATGCCGAGGTCCAGGCCGCGGTGAGGGACCTCTTCGGCTCTTTCCGCTCCGGCGGCTCCGCCTACCAGGTGGTGGCGGCGTTCAAGGGGCGGCGCTTCCCACTACGCGCCTACGGAGGGATATGGGCCGGGAAGCTGCGCTGGGGGCGGCTCACCCACTCCCGTGTCTTGGGTGTCCTGGCCAACCCTTCCTATGCCGGCACCTACGTGTTCGGCCGCTACCAGTCCCGCCGGGTCGTCGAGCCCGACGGCACTGTGAGGTCCAAGGTCGTCGAACTGCCAAGGGAAAAATGGCCTGTCGTGGTCCAGGGCCACCACCCCGGCTACATTACCTGGGACGAGTACCTGGCCAACCGGGCACGGGTGGCTGCCAACTTGACCAACGCCGGGGCAAGGCCGCCCCGGGAGGGCCCGGCCCTCTGCCAGGGGATCATCACCTGCGGGTCCTGCGGGCGCCCCATGTCCACCCGTTACCACCGCAACGGCCTGGCTGCCTACGAGTGCTCGGCGTCGCGCGCCGACCAGATGGCGACGCCGACATGCCGGTCGATAAGCGCCGTGACCGTCGACGAAGCCGTGGCCGGGCGTGCCCTCGAGGCCCTCAACCCAGAGGAAGTCGCCCTGGCGCTCGCAGCCGCGGCCGAGGTCACAGACCGCCGGGACCGCCGCAGCCGTGCGGCAGAGCTCCAAGTGGAGAGGGCCCGCTACGAGGCCGAGCGGGCAGAGCGTGCCTTCGATGCCTGCGAGCCGGAGAACCGCCTCGTCGCCCGCAGCTTGGAATCGCGTTGGGAGGAACGCCTCATCGCCTTGGCAGAAGCGGAAAAAGCACTTGCTGCGACCCAAGTTGCGGCGCCGCCGTTGCCGTCGCGGGCAGAGCTTGAAGCCCTGACCGGCGACGTGGCGTCGCTCTGGCAGGCGCCGACGACCTCGCCTCGGGACCGCAAGCGGCTCCTGCGTACGCTCGTCGCCGACGTCACGCTCCTCCCCGAGCCCGACTTCTCCACGGCGCGTATAGGGGTCCGCTGGCACACGGGTGCCGCAGAGGAAGTCGTCGTCGCCCGTCGCCAAGCCGTCACCGAGTACCGCCGGACCGACCGGGGCGCCATCGAGATGGCCCGCAGGCTAGCAGATCTCACAAACGCCGACGTCGCCGAGCGCCTCAACGCTGCCGGCTACACGACCGGTGCCGGGCGCTCTTTCGACTGTGACGCGGTGGCTTCGCTGCGCCACTACCACGGCATCCCCCGGCCAAAACTGCTCAGAGACGGGGAGGTGACCGTCGCCCACGTCGCCAAGTTGCTGGGCATCGACCACGGGAGCGTTGTCTACTGGGTCGCCCGCGGCTGGTTGCCAGCACGGCGGGGCTTGAACGGCCAGTGGTGCATCCCCTTTGGCCCCGAGGTGGAAGCTGCCTGCCGCGAACGCGTCGCCCGGTCGCCTCACGTGCACGAGCCCGACTCGACCAAACCGCAGGGTGCAAATGAGCTGGGCATCGGTGAGGTAGCCTCGGTGCTCGGCATCAGCACCAACGTCGTTTACTACTGGGTAGAACGGCACTACATCGCGGCCCGCCGCGCCCATGGTGGGCGGCTATTTGTCAACTTTGGCCCCGAGGTGGAAGCTGCCTGCCGGGAGCGAGTAGCCGCCTCGGTGCACCTCCCCCTGCGAAAGGAAGCAGCCGATGGTCACTAGTGGCTGCGACAATGGGGCACATGAGACCCGCCCTGCCCTGCCCAGCGGATTGCGTGACGCTTCGGCCGGGCCGGCCCGGACCGGGTTCTCGTGCCCGACTTGCGGCCGGTTCATCGTCACCGCGATCGAGGGCTGGTTCAGCGACCGCCAGCA
Organism: Acidimicrobiaceae bacterium; assembly: GCA_027334785.1. Lineage (GTDB taxonomy): Bacteria > Actinomycetota > Acidimicrobiia > Acidimicrobiales > Palsa-688 > JAJZYO01. The sequence goes on along the minus strand of DAHWQF010000573.1, from coordinate 94 downwards.
CGGCCTCTTCGCGGAGGTTCTGTGACCATGCCTGCCGGCAGGCGGCGTACCGTCGCCGACGTGCCGGCGTGCCAGAAACAACGCCCCAGATCGG
>DAHWQF010000572.1 GCA_027334785.1 Acidimicrobiaceae bacterium | reverse complement strand
CCAGTTGCCTGTGCGCCTAGCCCCCGACGCCGGCGTACTGGCCGCGATCGAGGTGCTCCTTTCCCACTACAAGTCACCGCCCCTCGAGGGCTTGCCGCCGCTCTACGGCGGCCTCGTCGGTTACCTCGGCTATGACGTCGTCCGGGAAGTAGAAAGGCTGCCCAACCCTCCCCCCGACGAGCTCGCCTACCCCGACGCCATCGTGTCGGTGGTGGGGGAGGTGGTGGCCTACGACGCCTGGCGGCAGCGGGCGACCCTGGTCGAAGCGGTACCCGTACCTGCCGGCGCTGCTACGGGAGAGCTCTCTGCCCTCTACGACTGGGCCGTGTCACGCTTGGAGGAGCTCTCGGCTGAGGGTGCAGAGCCGATCGGCGAACCCGTCATCGCCCCGCCCGAGCGCGACGACGAGATCCCGCCAGTGCGGCGCCGCACCTCGCCCGAGACCTACAAGGCAGCCGTGGAGGCTGCGCGCGAGCACATCTACGCCGGCGACATTTTCCAGGTCGTACTGTCCCAGCGCTTCGAACTGGACCTCGGGGCCAAGCCGCTCGACCTGTACCGTTCGCTCCGGCAGGTGAACCCGAGCCCCTACATGTACCTCCTCCAGTACCCCGAGCTCGCCGTGGTCGGTTCTTCGCCCGAACCGATGGTCAGGGTGCGCGACGGGCGGGTGATCTCTCGTCCGATCGCCGGCACCCGCCGGCGGGGCCGCACCGACGCCGACGACCGGCGCTTGGCAGCCGAGCTCGCCGAGCACCCCAAGGAACGCGCCGAGCATGTCATGCTCGTCGACCTCGCCCGCAACGACGTCGGGCGCGTCGTCGAGTTCGGCTCGGAGACGGTCGACGAGCTCATGACCCTCGAGCGCTATAGCCACGTCATGCACCTCACCTCGCAAGTCTCGGGGAAGCTGCGAGAGGGCCTCGGGCCGGTCGACGTGCTGCGGGCGACGCTGCCCGCCGGCACCGTCTCGGGTGCCCCCAAGGTGAGGGCTATGGAGATAATCGACGAGCTGGAGCCGGCGCGGCGGGGCCCATATGCCGGGGTGGTTGGTTACATCGACTTCTCGGGCAACGTCGACACTGCTATTGCCATCCGCACGATGTTGGTCGGGCCGGACGGGAAAGCGAGCGTGCAGGCCGGGGCGGGGATCGTCGCCGACAGTGTGGCGGCCCAGGAGGACCTCGAGTGCTCCAACAAGGCGGCTGGGCTCTTGGCCGCTGTCCCGGGCGCGAGGCGCATCGCGGCGGCGCGCGCGCCGGTGGGCCACCCGTTCGGGGAGGCGAGCGAAGCTGGCTGAGGGCCCGAACGGCGACGGCGGCTACCGCGCCCTCTTCGAGGGGTTGGCGGCCCTCGAAGTCCCCCGGGACGTTCTGAGGGTGACCGGCCCCGACGCCGAGCGCTACCTGCAAGGCCAGCTGAGCCAGGACCTGAATCGCCTTGGGGAGCGCAGTTGGGCCTGGTCCCTCGTGCTCCAGCCCCAGGGCAGGCTGGTGGCGTTCGTGCGTGTTTACCGGGCCGGGGCTACTGAGTTTTTGCTCGACACTGACGCTGGCACGGGGCCGGCGCTCACCGAGAGGCTGCTCAGGTTTAAGTTGCGCACCAAGGCCGACGTAGAGCAGTTGGCGTGGCGGGCGGTCGCAGTTCGAGGACCGGGTGCTGTGAACGCCCTTCCAGGGGAGAGCGCGCATAGCCCGGGGCGGCGGCAGGGAGCGGGCGAGCAGGTGGCGGTCGCGGTCCCCTTCGCATGGCACAGCCTCATTGGTTACGACTTGTTGGGCCCGGCGCCCGCCGCTCCGAACGGTGCCGTCGCGGTGAGCCCCGAGGCTTACGAGGCAGCTCGGATAGAAGCTGGGTTCCCTCGCCACGGGGCCGAGCTCGACGAGCGGACGATCCCGGCGGAAGCGGGCCTCGTGGAGGTCGCGGTCAGCTTCACCAAAGGCTGCTACACGGGCCAGGAACTGGTGGCGCGCATCGACGCCCGCGGGAGCCATGTGCCGCGCCACCTGCGGGGGCTCATGCTGGAGGGCCCGGCCGAGCCCGGAGCGCGGCTCTACGAGGCTCCCGGCGGGAAAGAAGTGGGCACGTTGACGAGTGTTGCCCCTTCGCCGCGCTTGGGCTGGGTCGGCCTCGGCTACGTGCGCCGGGGGACTGAGCCCGGCCAAGCCGTCTACCTGGGGGCGGGCAGCCGCTCGCAACGGGGCCTGGTACAGCTGCTGCCGTTCGGCACGCCGGCCCCGTGACCGTCGCCTCCAGCCCGGGTACAGCCGCTGCCGTTCGGCACGCCGCTGTGGGTTCTCGGTGAGAGTTCGTTGCCTGAGGTGACAGCGCCGGCCGGGCAGGGCGCCTCGGGCTCGGCACGCCCTCGCGCCTCGCGGAGGGGCTCAAGGGGCCCCGGGGTGCCGCCGAGGACGTTCGGCGCGCTGGCCATGTACTCGTTCGTGGTGCTGGGGCTACCCGATGGCACCATAGGGACGGCCTGGCCGGTCCTGCGCAAGGGGTTCGGTGCCTCGCTCGACGACCTCGGGATAGTGCTGCTCGTCGGGACGGTGGGCTCGGTCTCCAGTTCGTCGGTGGCAGGCGTGGCC
>DAHWQF010000571.1 GCA_027334785.1 Acidimicrobiaceae bacterium | reverse complement strand
TCTCCTATTGGCCGGGCCAGGCTACGCCGTCGCCCGGCGGTTGAACAGTCCGACGCCTTGCGAGGCCGGCCCGGCGAGCTCTTGGGCCCATCTGGCACCTCCGTTGGCTTCGGTCGCTGTGGCCGCCGGCTTGAGCCCGTTACCCACCTGCCCGGCTCACCTCGACCACCTGGTAGCCCATGTGCCGGCGCTCAAGCGTCACACCCCGCCCTCACCGGCGACGCATGCCCTTAGGCAGCCACTCACTTCGTGCGCCCTCATGGCGCACTGCCCCTACAAATCCGAGAGGCCGGCAAGACGGTTCGGGCCTTCACACATACAGGCAATGACGAACGCTGTGAGGGTGTGCGCGGCTCATCGCAGCCCGGGACTACCAAGCTGAGGCAGGTGCCGACGGAGCTCTGGGAGGTCGATCACGAACGTGTCCCATATGACCTCAAAGTCGACGTTCTCATAATCGTGGACGACTCGGTTGCGCGTGCTGGCAATTGCACGCCAAGGGACTTGGGGACGCGATTGCTTGAAGGACTGGGGGAGACGGCTGACCGCCTCAGCAAGTTCGGCGACAATGTTCTTGGCCGCACGTTTCAATGTCCAGTCCTCATCGAAACGGTCCTTCCCGAAGCTGACGAGTTCTGCTGCATCGTCCAGGCACGCTCCGATAGCACGGAGCGTCTCCTGCAACCTGGCGACGGCCTTGTCTTCGTCACCTGTCAAGGTGACGTCCGCTCCTGAGTGCCTCATTGGAGCGAAGCGACCGCCTGTTGGCCTCCCTGGCGGTTCGCGCGGTTGGGCCATTAGAGGGCCAGCGCTTCGGCTTCAATGCGGGGCATGGTGCCCAAAGTGCGGTCCGAGACCACGTCGACCTTGCAACCAAGGAGGTCCTCTACTTCGACGGCGTACGCCGCCAAACGGAAGAGGGTCGTGTGTGGCGACGCCGTGACGAGCAGGTCCACGTCACTGGCAACAGTGTCGGTGCCGCGAGCTACCGACCCGAAGACGCGCACGTTGGAGAGCCCGTGCCGAGCAGCTATGGCCTTGACCTCGTCGCGATGGCGGTCGAGGACGACCGAAGGTAAGGCACGCGCGGCACGGAGGAGCCGCTCCTGAGTAGCCGGGGCCGGTACCACTGACCCTTTCTCGTAGGACGAGATCCTGGCCTGGCTGGTACCAGCCAGCTTGGCGAGGTCACCCTGGGTAAGCCCAGCGTCGAGCCGGGCCTGTCTCAACTGCTGGCCGAAGGTCACGGCTCATTATATCAGGTGATATACCAGGCGGGTGACGCCGGGGCGTGGTGAAGCCCGAGTGAGAGCACCCAGGTCTCGCGTAAAGACGGTCACCGCGGTAGACCCAGTTCATTCGCTCGGGAAATCCCGCTACATAATCGTCAGCACATAACCCCATTACATAATAACGCCTGTACGGCCATCCAATGGCGTGCATATCGGCACTTAGGGTGCCTGCTTGCCCAGGGGGAAATGGCTGGTCCCCGTTCGGCCATCTTCCGTCGCGTGTTCGTGCACGAAGAGGCGCTTTGTGCTCTGCTGCCACCCAATCGAGGAGCTGGCGTGGGCCGGCAGATGCGGGGGATGTCAGAGCCTGCGGATGTCGAAGTGGCGGTCAAGTTGTGCGGTGAGGGCGGCCATGTCGCCTGGGTCCGAGGTTAAGATCTCGACGAGGGCGGCCTGGGTAGCTGCGCGCTCCGCCGTTACGCCCACGCAGGCGTCGGCAACTGAGGCTGCGGGTACTGAGGCGCGCAGTTCGGAGGCTCTGTCAGCACCGGGCCGGTCCAGGGGGTCGTCGTCGGGGACGAGCCGGTTGGCCGGCGCGGCAGGAGCGGCGCGGCGGTCCCAGCCGGCCTCCACTCTGACCCCGGTGGGCACGACGGCGCCACCGTCTGCTGCCGCCAACGCTTCGACGACTTGGCGCCGCTTGGTGGCTGGGCCCCGAAGCAGTGCGCTGGCGGCCTGGTTGTCCAGCACGAGGCGCCGACGTTTGAACCGCCGGCGGGCCATCAGGCGGAGCGCCTGCCCACGCCAGCCGCCAGCAGTTCGACGTAGGCGAGCACGTCCTCCACGGTGTCATCGAGGGCGGTAAAGGCCCAGTCAGGCTGGCGCCGTTCTATCTCGGCCGCGACCTCGTCTACGAGGTCGGGATGGCTGACCGCGGGGTGGGTGGTACCTGACACCCTCCGCTTTGCCACGGCAGCCAGCTTGGGGGTGTCGTCGGGGAAGCTCGCGAAGTGCTCCTTGAACGCCTCCTGGCGGGCAAACTCACGGATCCTCTCGACTAGGGCCTCCCGGGTCGCTGCGCTCACCGAGGAGTCCATGCCGAGCTCGGTCGCAACGGCAAGGGCGTCGTGTAGGGCCTTTGGCAGGCGCAGAGAAGTCGCCTGAACTGGCCCGTCCTCGGCAAGACCACCGAGCGCCCTGAACAGATCATCGAGTGTCGCAGCCATTGGCAACCTCCTGAGATGCAGTACACATTGTACCGCATCAGAGCGACGGCACTGGGCACAGCTCCAGTCCGACGGTCCTCGCGTACTTTTCTTGATCGAGATGCCGCTCGGTCAACAGGTCGACCGCACCC
>DAHWQF010000570.1 GCA_027334785.1 Acidimicrobiaceae bacterium | reverse complement strand
GCCACTACCAACCGCCAGACCGCTCTCAGGGCCATCGCCGGCCGGTGCGACGCCATCGTCGTCATAGGTAGCGACAACTCCTCCAACACTTTGGCGCTCGTGCGCACCGCGCTCTCCGCCGGCTGCCCGCGCGCCGTCAGGGTCAACCGGGCGAGCGAGCTCCCCACGGACCTGACGGGGACAGTAGGCGTGATCGCCGGGGCCTCCGCGCCCGAGTCGCTCGTGGAAGAGGTCGTGGCCGCCCTCGCCCCCGCCCTCGGGGCAGAGGAAGTCGCCGCTGTCGACGAAGACGAGTACTTTCCCCTCCCGAGGGAGCTACGGGAACTGCTGCGCACCACCGCTGCCGTCCTCGGCGCGGCCACATTCGCACCCGTGGGGGGCATGGCCGCTCCAGTGCTCGACGGCCGCGACGTTGAGGCGGCGCAAGTTCTCGCCACATTGGACGTCTGAGTGCGCTAGGAAGGGGCCTATGGGCATCGCCACACTCCCCTTCGGAAGCACCGGCCACGAGAGCACGAGGGTCATCTTCGGGGGCGCCGCGCTCGGGAGCGCCAGCCAGGCCGAAGCCGATATAGCCTTCGACCAACTGGTAGCCGCCGGCATAAATCACATCGACGTCGCAGCCAGCTACGGCGACGCCGAGCTCAGGGTCGCACCTTGGCTAAAGCGGGCGCCAGGCGAGTTCTTCTTAGCCACCAAGACCGGTCAACGCAAAGCCGACGGGGCCCGCCAAGAGCTCGAGCGCAGCTTGGAGCGCCTCGGCGTGGACCACGTAGACCTCTGGCAGCTGCACAACCTCGCCGACCCGATCGAATGGGACACCGCCCTCTCCCCGGGCGGGGCGGTCGAGGCGGCCGTGGCCGCGCGTGACCAAGGGCTGGTGCGCTTCATCGGCGTGACCGGACACGGCACCCAGATCGCCGCCACGCACCGGCGCTCCCTAGAGCGCTTCAATTTCGACTCCGTGCTCCTCCCCTACAACTACGTGACGATGAAGAATGACTACTACGCTGCCAATTTCGACGCGCTGGCGGAAACCTGCGCCAAGAGGGGGATCGCCTTACAGACCATAAAGTCGCTCGGCGCCGCACCTTGGGGAGACCGGCCGCACACCTACAACACTTGGTACGAGCCGCTCTCAGACCAAGCTGACATCGACCGCGCCGTCTGGTGGGCGCTCGGGCGGCCGGGGATCTTCGTGATCAGTACGGGCGACCTCCAGATCCTCCCCATGTTATTGGACGCCGCTTCCCGCTTCTCTGCGCGCCCGACGGAGGAGGAAATGGAGGAGCTGGTCCGCCGGCGCTCGCTCCAGCCGCTGTTCGTCTAGCCCAGCGCGCTCAGGCGCAAGGGACGGGTGCCTGACCCTCGGCCAGGCCGTGGGTCCCGGCGAGAGGGCCGTGCACTGAACGGCGGGCACCGTTCCTCAGGCGGGCCCGAGGTCAGTGCTGGTCCTCAGGCGGGCCCGATAGGTCAGTGCTGGCTCTCCCGCCGCCAGTAACCCAGGAAGGACCTACCCGAGCAGCACCCGGTCCGCCGGGCTCAGGCGGTCGCGCACCGTCTTGGCCTGGTGCCAGAGCGGGTAGGGCAACGGCGAGGCGCTGACCTTGTTCAGGCGGCCCAGCTCTTCGGCCGACAGCTCGAGCCCCGCCGCTCCCAGGGTGCCCTTGATCTGGGTTTCGTCGCGTGCGCCCACGATCACGCTCGTGACGCCGGGGCGCGCCAGGAGCCAGGCCAGTGCCACTTGCGCCGGCGGCACACCGCGCGCTTCCCCGACCTCGATGACGGCGTCAATCGCGTCGTAGACCTTGCCCTCGTCGTAAATGGGGGGCTCGTCCCACTCGGTTAGGTGCCGCCCCTCGGTGGGCTTTGAACCGCGCCTGTACTTGCCCGTGAGCAACCCGCCGGCGAGCGGGCTCCACACCAGGATCCCGAGTCCCTGGTCGAGGGCGACCGGGACGAGCTCGACCTCGGCGTCACGGCCGATCAGGGACCAGTAGATCTGCTGGCTGGCAAAGCGCTCGAGGCCGAGGCGTTCCGAGACGGCGAGCGCCTTCATCACGTGCCAAGCCGAGTAGTTGGAGCAGCCCACGTAGCGGACCTTTCCCGCCTTCACAAGCGAGTCGAGGGTGCCCATGGTCTCCTCGAGCGGTGTCTGGCCGTCCCAGCCGTGCAGTTGGAAAAGGTCGATGTAATCGGTGCCGAGCCGGGAGAGGCTCGCCTCCACCGAACGCACGATGTGGTGGCGGCTGCTGCCGGCGCCGTTGGCCCCGGGTTCGCTCGGGAATCGGCATTTGGTGGCAATGAGCAGTTCGTGGCGGCGCCCTTTTACGATCTCGCCCACGATCTCTTCGGAGACACCGTTCGAGTAGATGTCAGCCGTGTCCACCAGGTTGACCCCGGCTTCGACGCAGCGGTCAAGGATGCGCCGCGCTTCGGCCACGCCCGTCGCACCCACGCTGGAGAAATCCCCCAGGCCGCCAAAGGTCATGGTCCCGAGCGACAACGCTGAGACCCTGAGCCCGCTCCGCCCTAATTGCCTGTACTCCATCTACGACCCTTCCTTTCGGTGAACCGTTGCCTTATCGGTGATCGGTGA
>DAHWQF010000056.1 GCA_027334785.1 Acidimicrobiaceae bacterium | reverse complement strand
AGCGGCCGACATGGTCTGCGGCACCTGGAACGCGGCCTCGATAATTGTCTCCGGCTCTCTCGGCGCCGGTACCCAGATCTCGGCAGCCCAGATGACCAACGCCACCGTCGTGGTGCGGGTGGGCCAACAGATGGGGCTCCCGAGCAACGCCTTGCAGATCGCCCTCGGCACCGCCCTGACCGAGAGCAGCTTGTGGGACCTGCCCAACGCCAGCGTCCCGGGCTCCGAGACGGATCCCAACGTCCAATGGGGCTCGTACTCGCTCTCCAACCCGCCGAGCAACGGGACCTCGGTCGGCCTGTTCCAGCAGCAGGTCGGGATATGGGACGGCGGGGCCGCCACGGTGGCCGAGGCCATGGACCCGCAGTGGTCTGCCCAGTCGTTCTACACAGCGCTGGAGGGCGTGCCGGGGTGGCAATCGGCTACGACGGCGAGCCAGATGGGCACCGCCGCCCAGGCCGCCCAGGCCTCGGCGTACGGCGGGCGCTACCAGGGCTGGATGCCAGCAGCGGCGACATTGCTCGGGGCCGTCCTGCAAGTGCCCTGCCAGGGGACCACCTTGGCCACCGGCAAGGCGGCAATCGTGGTCGCAGCGGCAGAAAAGTGGGTGGGCAACGCCCCCTACGTCTGGGGCGGCGGCAGCCCGACTGGCCCGAGCGGCTCAGCAGTGGGGCCGGCAGGGTACATCGGCAAGCCCGGCTTCGACTGCTCGGGGCTTGTCCAGTACGCCCTGGCCCAGGTCGGCATCGTGGTGCCCCACTACTCGGGGACCGGGGGGCAGTTCTCTGTCGTCCAGGCCGCCGGAGGGTTCACGACCAACATCGCCCAGTTGCAGCCAGGTGACCTCGTGTTCTTCGTCGGCATCGGCGACGGCGGGACGGCATCGGACCCTGGGCACGTCGGCATCTACATCGGCAACGGCGAGATGGTGGACGCCCCGTACACCGGGACATTGGTCGGCATCGACCCGGTCACACAATCTACGGCCGGGGGCTTCGTGGGAGGAGGACCGGCATGGTGACAAGAAGAGCCCTGGTGGGGGCCTTGGTGGGGGCGGCGGCGCTAGCGTTGGCGGCCTGCGGCAGCGTTCGCCACCGGCAGTTCGGCTCCGGGGCCCCACCGCCTGTGACCACCCCGGTCGCCACAAGCCCCACGTCCCCGGGGCCGACCGGTGGGCACCGGCCCGGCCCGACGAGCACTGTGCCTGCTTCGACTGCGACTGCTCCAACAGGGGCCACATCGACGGTGCCTGCCACTACTGGCCCGACTTCGACGAGGCCCACTCCGACTGGCCCGGCGGCGACGACCACCACTGTCCCGGTAACGATGCAGCTGCCGCCGGCGGCCGGCGCCGGCAGCCCGGCATGGGTGGCGGCGAAGTTCGTCCAGGCCTACTACGGGGCGAGCTGGACGTGGCCCAGCCTCGGCTGGTGGGTGACGCTCGCCAAGCCGTACATGACACCGGCGCTGTACGCCCACTTCCATTACCTGGCCGCCCACGCCACCAACCCTGGCGACACGGCGTACTTCGACCAGTTGCGGAAGGACCGCACGACCTATGTGGTCGATGTGGCCAAGACGGCGGTCGAGCGCGACGCCCCGAACACCGCCGACAAGCGCTACGCCCTGGTCACCTACCAGCTCCAGGCGTTCGGCCTCGACGAGCCGCAGAGCGGCGCCCCGTACGGGACGATCCAGGTGCTCCAGGTCGTCGTCGTGCGCCCCGGCCCCGGCGCCCCCTGGCAGGTGGCGTCGTTCAGCTCACCGGACGCGAACTGATGCGACATAAGCCGAGAGGGCCGCACCAGATCATGGGCATGGGACACATGGACCAGCCGCGCCGCCCGCCCGGCACCCCCGAAGGGGGCCAGTGGGCCCCGACGGCGCACGACGAGGCTGACATCTCGCTCGACGCCGGGACCGTCTCGGTGCTGCAAAGACGCGCCCGTGAGGTCGAGGCGCTCGGGTTCGTGCCGGCGGCGGCCATCGGCTCGGCGTTGCGGCGGACCGGCGTAGGCGCGTGGTGGGGCTCGCACTGGGCCCTGGCGGAGCATGGCCCCGAGGGCGCTACGTACCCCGCAATGCCGGACGACGAGACCCCGCTGCGTTCTCTCGGCAGGTCGCGCTCGGGCCACCGCCGGACGCACCGGATGGCCTACGCGGGTGCGGGCGTCGAGGTGCGGATGCCGTCGGTCGCGGCAGTACGCCGGTACGCGTCACGACTGTCGGGCGGTACCGGGCAGGAAGCTGTGACTTTCGACATCCCGGTATCGGCCGTCTACCCCGACGGGGAGGTGTCGGGCTGGGTGAGGGCCACCTGCGGAGCGGACGGGACGTGGGCGACGAGAGCGCTCGGGGCCCACGACGAAGGCGCCCATACCAAGGCCGGCGAGTACGTGGCCGAGAGCGTCCAGTGCCTGTTGGAGGCGCGCCGGCCGTCGCGCGCCCTCAGGGAGGTCGGGGACCTGCTGGAGCGGCGCCGGCAGCGCCGGGTCTCGACGGGGGTGAAATTGGCCCCGGCCCGTTCCAGTTGGGTGCGCAAGACCGGCTACGACTACGCGACGGGGACGCTGCTCGTCTCCACGGGCCGGCACAACTACGGTTACCGGGCCTCGGAACGGTCCTACCAGGTGATCGCGAACACCTGGTCCCCGGGGCGGGCCTTCAACCTGCTCGTGCGCGGCAAGGCCCAGCGCGTGGACGTGGTCGAGTGCGACAAGTGCGGCCGCTACTCGGCGCAAATAGACGGCGCCGGCAAGCACCGCTGCCCACCGCAGGAGGCCTCGCCCCAAGCTATGTCGGCAAGAGCCGCGCTGCTCGAACGAAGGGATTTTGATGACTGAGAGAGCCTGGTCCTTCCACGTTGTCGGGGCCCCGGCCCCGCAGGGCTCCAAGAGCCCCAAGGGCTACCACGGCGGGCACGTGGTGCTCGTCGAGTCCTCCAAGGCCGTGGCCCCGTGGCGCCAGGCCGTGGCTGCCGCCGGCCTCGGGGCCGGCCCGTGCCTGGACGGGCCGCTGGTGGTAGGGATGGTCTTCGCTTTACGCCGGCCCGCCTCGGCCCGCAAGCGCGACGCAGTACCTTTCCGCACCCCCGACCTGTCCAAGCTTGCCCGTTCGACCGAGGACGCCATCACCACGGCCGGGCTCTGGGCCGACGACGCCAGGGTGGCCCTCTACGCCCCGCTCGTCAAGGCCTTCGCCGGGTTCCCCGTCCCCGGGTTGGACGATGTCACGGTGCCTGTCCCTGGCGCAGTGGTCGCCTGCGCGGAGCTCGGACCGGGTGTAGTCGAGCTCGTGGCGGAATTGTTGGCCGCCGAGGCGGCGTCGCTGGCGCGCCTGGCAAACCGGTGGTCTGCCTGACCCGGTTTATCCGAGCGGCTCCAACCCGAGCTTGTCCATCATCCGCACGGTCTCGGGGTCGGCTTTCAAGGCTTCCGCCCGGTCCCTTGGCAGGTCCCACCCATCAGACAAGGCGTACGCCCTGATGATCGGGTCTGGGTCGTAGCTGGCCTTCTCCGCCAGCCCCGGCCCGTGGTAGCACCGTCGGACAGTGTCCAGGCGTGCCGAAAAAGGCAGGTCGGGATCGAGGAGCCGCATGTACTGCTGGACCGAGAGGTCGTCCCGGCCGGCCAGCAGCGTCTTGTGCACGTCCGATCCGTTGTCCAGGATCCAGTCGACCTCCCTGGGCGTGGCTCCACAGATGGCATAGGGATCGGGGTCGCTGGGGTGGTTGGTGACCTCGTCGAAGACCTCCTGGCTCACCCCGTCGGGCAAAGGAGATAGCGAGCTTGTCGGGTACTGCGTTGTCATCGTGCCCCCGGCCGCCCCCTGTGCGTCGGGGACTTCCAGGGGTATGTCGGCCTCGTCGTGCGCCGAAGGGGCCCACTGGCCCCCTTCGGGGGTGCCGGGCGGGCGGCGCGGCTGTCTGGTACCGGTCATCTGCACCACCACCATTTCTACTAGATCGATGTCCTTCATGCTGCCACCTCGGTGCCCCTCGCCTGGTGGACGGATCTCCCGACTGCGGCGTCCCACAGATCGTCTGCGTAAGCCCCATGCTTGCGCAAGAGCTTCGTGACCGCGTCGCGTCCGCTTTCGTCGATTTCTCCCCAGGGGGCGAAGAACGCTCTCGCCGTCTGCTCGTCGAGCGTGCCAGCCCGGTGAGCCGCTACGACGGCGTTGACGCCACCAGCCCCACGTACCTGATGGCGCACCCGTGTCGCCTGCTTGCGGCTGAGGCTGTCGATAGCCGCCAACGGCGCCCCGTCGAGCTCGGCCAGCGCGTCCCAACCGATCATCCGCGCGTTGCTGATGGCGGCTAGGTTGCACCTGCCTACGTCGTTCTCGGCCATCCTCTCGGCCCTGTCTGCCAACGACCCGGCCGGGAAAGCCGACCGGCGGTGGTAAGAATAGCCGTCGGCGGGTTCGGGCAGCGTGCCCTGCACCAATTTACGCTTCGGCCGGCGGTGGAAACCCGCCGGGACGCGATCGATGCGGGCCCTGACCTGTTCGGCAAGGGCGTCCTCCTCGGGCCCGGTGAGGTGGCGCCACAGCTTCTGCTCCAGGCGGGCACACTCTGCGCGGTACATCTGCCAGGCCCTCATCTCGTAAGTGGAAAGCTCCACCCCGGCGGTGGCCCGGAGGTACATGTCCCTGGCGACGTTCCTGGTGGCCGTGACAGCGTACGCGTGCAGGTTGTCCGCATTATGGGAGCCCGAGAGGAGCTTGAGCATGGTCTCGTCGGCCACGTCGTCGGCGTCGAGACTGAAGCGGTACGCCGCTTTCCTGGCTTCCGACTGGACAAGAGCGAGCACTTCCGGGGAGCCGAAAGCGGACTGTGCCGCCTGGGGGACCGCCTGGGGGAGCGCGATGTCCGGCTCGTCGTGCTGTGTTGGCGCCCATTGGCCACCCACCGGGGTGCCAGGGGGACGACGTGGTTGTGCCTTGGTGCTCATACCAAGGACTGCGACGGCGCCTCCCGCTTATCGCTCACACGGGAGGCCAATCAGCCGAAAACGCCTGTGAACAGGGCGGACAGCGCCCGCCGCCTAGTTCTCGGCTGTCTTCAACGGCGAGGGCACGCCGGTCGCCAGGGCGCACGTGGGGCGCCCTGATCGGTCGTAACAGGCATGCCCGCACAAACCGTCGCCGCCTGGGACGCGGCCAGGAAAGCCGAGTCCGCCAAGGCCGTCGAGGACGGCCGGCCGCCATTAGAGCGCATGAGCACGCCGCCGGTCCCCCACCTGTCGTTGGGCCATCCGGTGACGCTGTTCGTAGCCCAGGACGGCAAGCTCTACTGCGCCGCCCACGCTGCCCCGGGGCGCCCACCACGTTTGGCGAGAGCTGACGATATGCCCCTCTCCGGCCTGGGCGACATGTGCGTGTTCGCCGACGAGGCGGCGCTTGCCGCCGGCGTCAGGCTTCTCCGCGCGAGCGGCAACGAGCGAGCAGCCCGCGCCGTGCCCTATCTGGCGCGCCAAGGTTTCTGCTCGTACTACGTATGCCTGACAACAGCATTGGCGACGCGTTTTTGGTCCCCGTTCAGCGGGCAGGCCACGCTCGGCCAATGGGGCAAGGCGTTCAGGGTCGGTGGCGGCCCCGGCGTTGGGGCCATGATGGCGACCGCCCGAAACCTGTACGAGATCCTGGCCTCGGGCCAGGAGCCGCTGACAAACGTCCTGCAGGCCGCGGACATGCTGGCCAGCTGTGTCCTCAGGCTGGGCCAGCAGTTCCTCGCCTACGACGCCTCGCGGTCACTGTCCGAGCAATGGGGGGCGATCTGCCGGCGCGATCCCGCCCTGGCCGAGCGGGCCATGCTGAGCGGGGAAGTGGTGCGCTTCGAGCTGCCGCGGCGCTTCGGCGGCGGGCTCGTGACGGGCAGGGTGTCGGCCCCGTGCCGGCTCAGGACCGGCTCGGTGCTCGTGCACAACCACGACGGGCTGGAAGCTGTTGCTGAACTGAAAGGCTTCCTCTCCCACGACGACCTCGGCAACGAGGGGCTGTTCGCCCGGCTGCAGGTGCCCTCGAGGGGCCCGAACTTCGAGCGGCTCCTCGAATCGTGGCTGAACGGCGACAAGTGGCTGCTGACCGCCTGGCCGAGGACAAGCAGGCCGGTGGGGAACAAGGGCAGGGCTATGTGGCTGACGGGCCGGCGGGTTGCCGACAAGCCCGACGCAGTGGAACGCGAAGCGCCGGTGGACGTGCTGCTAGCCGGCAGCTAATCCGTCCCAGCCCAGGGGGCCGTCGGAGGAGGGCGCACGTGGGGCGCTCTGATCAGTCGTAACAGGCATGAGCGCGACGAGCGAGCTGACCACCGAACAGTCCGAGCAGTTGGCCGCCTGGCGTGCCCTGGCGCTCGTGATCATGCCGTATATGTCGGCGATGCTGTTCTCCCTCCGCCCGGTCCAGGCGCCCGGGTTGGGCACTTTTGCAGTGGACAAGCACCACCGGCTCTATGTCGACTTCGGCGCCGTCGCCCCGGAAGGGGCACGCTTTTGTGCCGAGGCGCTCCTGCACGAGTGCTGCCACTTGTTCGGCGACCACGCTGCCAGAGCGGAGGCGTTCGGGGTCGGCCCGGGCGAGTACCAGCAATGGAACGTGGCCTCCGATCTCTCGATCAACGACGACCTGCGCGACGCCGGGTGCTCCGAGCTCGCCAAGATCGGGCTGCTGCCCGAGAAGTTCGGCCTCCCCGACGACGAGACGGCCGAGTTCTACATGCGGGCACTGGCCGACCGGATGCCCAAGCCGCCCAACAGAGGGGGCGGCAACGGGCAGGGCGGGGGCTGTGGGTCGGGCTCTGGCGCCGCGCCGGAGCCGTGCGAAGCCCCTGGCGCCGAGGCGTCGGGGCAAGTCGGTGCCGGGGCGTCCGCAGCCGAGGCCGAGAACGCCCGCATCGCCACGGCGGCCCATATCCGCCAGGCGCACGGGAAGCAGCCCGGCAAAGTACCGGGCGGGCTGGTCGAGATGGCCGGGGCCGTCCTGGCGCCGCCCAAGGTCCCCTGGCGCCAGGTCCTCGCCGGCTACATGCGCCGCTGCGCCGCCGTGGTCGCCGGCAGCACCGACACGACGTACACCCGCCGGCGCCGCCGGCAGCCGTCCCTCCCTCTCGGGCCCGGCTCCAAGGTCGTCATGCCGGGCATGGTCACCCCCAAGCTCAGCATCGCCGTCGTGCGCGACACGTCGGGGTCGATGGGCCAGGACGAGCTCGCCGCCGTCATGACCGAGATCGAGGGGATCGCCAGCCAGCTCGGCGTTTCGGGCGACGACCTGGTCGTCCTCGACGTCGACACCGAGGTCGCCGCCAAGCGCAAGTACCACGGCGCGGCCAGCATCGCAGAGGCCCATGGCCGGGGCGGCACCGACATGGGCACCGGGATCGCCGCCGCCGCCCAGCTGCGGCCCCGCCCCATGGCGGTGATCGTGCTCTCCGACGGCTACACGCCCTGGCCGGCCGAGAAGCCCGCCGTGCCGGTGATCGTCTGCCTGGTCGGGGAGGACGCCGAGCGGGTCGCCCACGAGGCGCCCGAGTGGGCGGCCAAAGTAGTCGCTACATAGTCCCGGTGCGATGGCCGTTTTCCGCCGGGAGAAGGCTCCTTTGGCCCCGCGTGTGGTCGGGCGCGCCGGCATGGGCCTGGAGTCGGCCGGCTGGGCAGCAAGCGAAGGGGCAGCGGCCGCTGGCAGGAAGGGTGAGCTGCGCACCGCGAGCGAGCTGCACAAGCTGTTGCTGGCCGGCGGGAGCGGCCCGACCGTGATGCACGACCTCATGCTCCCGGTGCGCGGCGTGAGGGCCAATATCGACCACGTCGTCGTCTCGGGGCGCGACGTGTGGCTGCTCGACTCCAAGTTCTGGAGGCCGGGCACCTACTGGACCTTCCGTCACCACACGCGCCGCGGGTGGGAGAAGTTCGCGTCGGGCGACAAGCAGACCTACCTCATGGCCTACGAGTCCCTGACCGGGCTCCTGGCGGCCAACAATGTGCGAGCCAAGGTCCACCGCCCCGTCCTCGTCGTGTGGTCGTCGTCGGGCCACCGTGAGCCCAACCTCGTCTGGTACCGCCCCAAGGGAGCGAAGACGATGGCAGGCGGGCAACTGGCCAGGTTCTGCCAGCGGGCCCGCAAGCCTGCCGCCGCCGACATCGTCTGGGCCCTGGCCCGCCTCGCCACCGACAAGACGGCCCTTCTCGACGCGCAGGCTTCCGGCGGCCAGCACGCCAATAGGCAGCCGGTCAGGGGACCGGTCCTCGACGTGCCCGAGGACTGGTTGCCGGGCGCCGATGAGGAGATGCCCGGCACCGGCACTGATGGCTGGTCGTAGGACAGCCGGGCCGCAGTCCGACCTGGCGCCACTGGTCCTCCTGGGCGGCGTGGCCGCTGCCGGGGCCGCTGCGTACTTCGGGGCCGTACCGGTCGTGGTGGCCTGGCTGGCGGTGCTCGTGGCTGCATGGGTGGCGGTCCCGCCGGTGCTCACCGGGAAGAAGGACGCCTACGGCTACCCGCAGCCGGCCAACCCGGCCGAGCAGCGCAAGCTCAGCACCTGGCGGGCATGGAAGCAGTTGCGTTGGCGGCTGGTGCTGCCGAGCTCGGACTGGCTGCCGGGATGGCCGCCGCTCGCCGCCTGGGCCGCCGCCGTGGTCGTGGGCGCCATCTGCTTCCTGTGGCCTGTGCGCGCCTTCCCCCACTACCACGTGAAGATGGCCGCAGAGCACTGGGCGGACGCCCTGGCGGGGGCATGGCTGGTCGCCTCCGTCACCGCCGCACGGCGCGCCGCTACGCAGGGGGCCGCCGGCGGCCCGGCCCGGCCCGCCACCCGCTTCGACGCCAAGCTGGTGGCGGCTCTCCGCAACAACCCGGTGGCGTCCACCGTCACCGGGGGCATCGGGGCCTCCATGGGCGCCCTGGCCGGCATAGCGGCCCGCTACGGGCTCGCCCGCTACCACCACTGGGCGGCTCAGTGGGCGGTCCACCACCCGCACCACGTGCCGCCCCCGCAGTGGGCCGTCGTGGCCCCCCACATGGCCTGGCTGGCCCCGCTGTCCGCCGTGGGCGGCGCCCTGGCCGGCATCGGGGCCGCCTGGCACCAGGAGGCGACCGGGCACTGGCGCAAGGTCTCGGCCTCGAGCGACGAGTGGGCGCCACGCTGGGCGTCGCTCAAGATCGACCCGGCGCCGGCCCTGGTGGACCACCGCGAGCTCGGGCCAGCAATGATCTGGACCTTCGACGCTCCGCCAGGGCTCGGGGCACAGGCGATGTGGGGGCAGTACAAGAAAATCTCCCCGACGCTCGGCGCCGGGCTGGCCGTCGCCGTGCTCGAGCACCCCGACGGCGCCCCCGGCACGCGCCACCCGATCCGCTTCAACGTGATCGCCTGGTCCGAGCTCCCCGACTTCACCGATCCAGGGCTCTCGCCCGAGCTCGCCACCTGGGCCGCCCACTCCTGCTTCGCCTGGGCGACCGAGGCCGCCGGTTACGGCCGGCCCGTCCCGGTCACTGTCGAGCGGGTGAGCGCCGAGGGCGCCCGCTCGGCCTGGGCGTCCAGGTGGGCTTGGCCCGGCGGGCCGGGCTTGGTCGATGTGAAGGCGATCGCCGAGGGCATCGACAAGGCGTTCGGCTGCGAGGTGCTGATCGACCACAAGGCCGACACCGTGTTCTTCGGGGCCCTCGGCGCCGGCGAAGGCAACGAAGGGCTGCCTCCCGACCTGGCCAAGCACCTGTCCGACCTGCGCGTGCAGCAGGTGTGGGACAAGCGCTGGTCCCAGATAGCGGGGATCAAGGACCACCCGCCCATCTGCCGGCCGGAGACGGCCATGACCGCCGAGCTGGAGGACGGGACCGAGGTCCACCGCCAGGCGTTCGTGACCCGCCAGGGCATAGACCCGGCCGAGGTGCGAGGGCTGGAGCCGAAGATCGCCACCACCCTCCAAGCGGCGCCCTACGTCGCCGTGTGCGGGTGGCCGGTCCTCGACGGCAGGCCCGGGGAGCGCCACCCGCAGGCCATGACCATCTACTGGGCAGACGAGACCGTGCCGACCAGCCCGGAGCACATGGGGCGGTCCGAGGCTGCGGCGTGGGTGCTGGCCGGCATGGCCAACAAGGCCTTCGACGACGGCCACCTCGCCCGGCCGGAGCTGGCAGGCGCCGTGGAGCTTTCTGCGCCAGGGCAGCGTTCCCACCTGTGGGCGCTCAGGCTCCGGCTCTATGGCGGCGTCGTGGTCTCTAACGTCCGCTCGCAGGTCAGCAAGCTCCAGCAGGCCCTCCAGGTCTCCTGGCTCAGGGTCGCGGCCACCGACGAGCCGGACCTGGTGATCGTCTACGCCGGCGCCGTGCCCTCGGGCCTGGCACTGGAGGGCGGGGAACGGGCACAGCTCGCCCTCGTGGCGCTCGACTGGGAGCAGGCCTGGCTCGACTCGAAAGTCGTCGGGGCAGCGGGGGAGCCGCCCAAGCTGGCCGGGCTCGGCCACATGCCTCACAACGCAGACGTCTCGGTCCTCGACTTCACCCTGCCCTCTGGGGTCGACCGCTCCATCGTGCGGGCCGCACGCGGCAAGCTCCGGGCCGCCACCGGGAACGCCTACGTAGAGGACGCCGACAGCCCGAAGGGCGCCGACGCGGTGCGGCTCCTGGTCTCGCGCGACATCCCCCTCCCCAAGCTGGCGCCGGTCGACTGGGGCGCCATGGACGGCTCTGGCGCCCTGGCCGTGCCGGTCGGCACCGGCACGGACGGCGAGCCGGTCTTTTTCGACTTGCAGGACAGTGCCCACCTGCTGGTCGTCGGGGCGACCGGGTCGGGCAAGAGCGTCCTGCTCAGCGTGCTCGTCTACGGCTGGCTCGCCAAGGGCGCCAAGGTCGTCGTCGTCGACCCCGTGAAGGGCGGGGCGGACTTCGCGTTCGCGCAAGGCTGGGCCCGCTTCGCCACGGACCTCGACGGGTCCGTGGCGGCGGTGCGGGCTGCCTACGCCGAGGCCTCCCTTCGCAAGCAGGCCAACGCGGCCGCGAAGGTCTCGTCGTGGCTCGACATGGACGAACCACCGGCGCCGTTGGTGGTGCTGATAGACGAGTTCACGAGCGTCCTCATCCCGTCCCCGGTCCCGAAGAAGACCGGTGACCCCGAGCTGGACTCAGAGCTCGAAGCACTGGAGGCGGAGAACCGCTCCCGCACCGAGATCGGGGTGCTCGTCTCGAAGCTAGCCCGCGAGGCGCGAAGCGCCGGCGTCGTCGTCCTCCTGGCGGCCCAGAAGCTGGCCGCCGACACCCTGGAGAAGATCCCGGGGAAAGACCTGAAGACCAACCTGGGCCGGGCCCTCATCGGCCAGGCGTCGGACGGGGAGCGCCTGTCGGCCTTACGCGCCCCGAGGGACGCCCCCGTCCTCTCCGGCGACATCCCACCAGGGCGCGGGCTCTACGAGCCGATCCGGCGCACGGCTGTGCTGGCGCAGTTCTGGTACGCCACGCAGGCCGAACTGGGGGACCAGCTGCGCCGGAGGCTGCCGCCCCCCACCGAGGCCCCGGTTCTGGAGCCACCCCAGGACGACGACGAGATGGTCGACGTCGGCGAACTGGAGCTCAGCCTGGAGGACCTCCTGGGAGGCGAAAAGGACGATGAAACCGAGGAAATCGAGGGGGCCGGTCCTCTTGAAAACGAAAATACGGCGAACGAAGTCAACGACAGTATGACGGCCGGGGTCGAGAACGGCGAAGACGATCAGGGCATCGCCGAAAATGTCCCCGAGGAAGCGCTTTTCGCCGGCAACGGCGCCAGCCACGGGCCATCGTGGCCCGAGAAATCCCATGCCGGCCCCGATGAGCTGTTCCCGGAACCGGAGCCGGTGGTCGGCCCGTATGACGACCCGTTCAACTGAGCGGGCTAGCTGCGGGCTGGCCGAGGTGGGAATATGGTACAGCAAATGTACCATACTGTTTAGGTATCGTACTTGAAGGGGCCAAATAG
>DAHWQF010000569.1 GCA_027334785.1 Acidimicrobiaceae bacterium | reverse complement strand
AGGTATAAGGCCTCATGATTGCTCCTTTGGAGGTACAGAACGCGCGAGCGCCCCATGCTAATTGTCTGAGCTACGCACAGTCCACAGATCACTACTCTACGCGGCTCATGGGCCGCCAGTCAAGCACCCGGTGGCCGGCGCCCGGCCCCGCATCGAGCGTGGTGGCCTCACCCGCCTCGACCAACTGCCCTGCCTGCCGCAAACCGCGCCGTTATCGTGCTAAAGCTTGAGTTGCTGCACGAGTTCGGGGAGGCCAAGCCCGTTGCCTGGCCAAGGAGGCCGCTTGAGCAACGGCCCGGGCGCAGTCAGGGCGCGAGCACGGCGATCGACGTGGCCCCCGGTCTCGGCGAGGCCGATGAACTGAATGTGCCCGCCTGGCTGTGGCCGGAGCTCACCATGCACCTCGCAGTACGGGACGGAGGAATGTCGAGCACCCGGGCCACACGGCATGCTCGCCCAGTTCTTGGGCATTGGTGAGGTCACTGCTGTGCCCGCCCAAGATGGCGTCCAAGGGCCCCCCGCGGGGCCCGGTTGCAATTGTGGCTGGCGATAACCCAACGCCGGGGCCGTCAAGGCTTCCCCTCGGGGCGGGCCTAGTGGCCCGACCTTGACAGCCCCTCCTCGAGCACCGGCAGGAGCCAGGTGCTGTCCAAACGCGCCTCAGGATCTAAAGACCGTGCCAAAAGGCCCAGGAAAAAAGTAGCGGTTCTCGGCAGAGCCCTCTTGACATCCACGGCTCCTTCAGGAACGTCGTTCGGGCGCTCTACTGGGGAAGGGTCTGGCAGCCCCGATCACCGACATAACCGCAAATCCGGACGAGCGCCGGTCACAGTCGAGGAAGTCTTTCTGACGCTGGGTGAGTCACCGGTCGGGCAGGGGCAGCCTGGCGTACGGCTGCGGCGCCGGGGGCCGGGTCAATCGTCATCAGTGTCTTGCACGCGGGACAAGGGACTGGCGCGGCGCCTGCTGAAGGGCGCGCCAGGTTCGAGCGTGCTTTGCCGTACGAGGTTCCAGACCTGGACCGTCATGGGGCCGGACGGATCGTGCGCCGGGTGGCCAGGCGGGCAGGTACCGACAAACGGATCGGCGCCCATACCCTCCCGCACGCCTTCATCCCCGCTTCTCTGGCATCCCCGCTTCCCTGGACGCGGGTGCGCCTCTTCGCGGCGTCCAGGGAGCGGCCTCACACGCTGGCCCGCGCACCACGGTACGCTACGACCGAGCCCGGGTGTCCCTCGACCGCCACGCCACCTACATCGTCGCCACCTTCATCGCTGGGGCCAGCCCGTAGCACGGCTCGCTGTTCTGGGCGCCGGCAGCCCGTGCCGGCGCCCAGCCGGGCGGTGAGCAGGAGGGCGCAGGATCGCCGATTCCGAGCGGGTTACCCGTAGCTGGGCGTATGGGCAAGACAGATCGTTATGCGGTAGGTCGCTCAGGGCACTTCGACATTGAGGGACTGTCCGATTGCCGCTGCGATGGCCTCTAGGTCGCTGCGGTCGGAACTGATGACCAAGTCAACGCGGCGCAAGGCTCCCTCAACGACGCTGGCGTCGACGATGTCCGTCGTGGCCGCCTTGGCTGTGAGCGACCCGACTCTTCGAGCTTGGTCATCATCGAGCGCTTCAACGGCGCAGCCGACGAGGAGCCTTGAGAGCAGCGCCTGGCGGCCACCGCCTCGCCAGGTCTGGGCGACTACAGGGGCCGGAACGGTAGGGACCGCTCGGTTGGCCAGCAGGGCACCATGTCGAGCCCACATCCGCCGTTCGCCGCGGTCAGCAGCGATGAGCGCCCCCGCGTCGTAGGTAACTCCCATCAGGCGCTGCGCCTACCACGGGGCCCGTTGCGACGGGACCGTCCTAGCGCTTCACGAGCCCACTGCTCAGCCTCGGCGATCTCTTCGGAGCTGAAACGCCCGTGTTCACGTTCGAACTCGGCGACGGCCTCCAGACCGGCTCTGATCGTGAACTCCTTGCGCGCGGTGGCGGCCAACCAAGCGCTGTAGGTAATCCCGGCCTCAGCAGCCGCCGCTTCGATCTGCGCGTCGAGGTCCGGTGGGATCGACACCGACCGCTTCCTCCTGACAGCCATACGCAGATAGTAGCACAAGAGTAGTACAACTAGGCGACGGGTGTGATGGCGGCAGTGTGCTCATAGTGGGGCAACCTCCGCGGCCCCCCGGTCGTAGGCGGCAGCAAAAAGCGGCCGGCAGGACAACACCCTTGTGTGCTTAGCTGGCCAGGTGCCCGCAGTAGGCCTGTCCGGTCATACTTGACCTGTGGCACTCCGAGGACCGGCAGCACTTTGCTGTGCGGCCTATTGGCCGCCACCGGTGTCGCTGGCAAACCCGAGTCGTACTTCCGGCTTCCCGACGAGCCTTCCTATGGGGAGAGGTGGGGTGTCCAGCCTGCCCAGACGGCCGGCGACCAGGTCGGCACCGACCTGGAAGTGCTCCAGCACGAGCTTGGCGAGACGCATTTTGTGCACCTGCACCGAGGTGACGTGCTGGCCCAGGCTGTGTCTTGGGCCAAGGCGGAGCAAACTGGGTACTGGCAAGACGGTGGCGGTGTCGTCCCGGGACGGAGCCCCCGGCTCGACGTCAAC
>DAHWQF010000568.1 GCA_027334785.1 Acidimicrobiaceae bacterium | reverse complement strand
CCTGCGCGGGCAGGTCCTCTACCGGGCGGCGGAGATGATGGAGGGGAGGCGGGGCCAGTTGGCCCAAGTGGTCGCGGGCACCACGCCACCTACGACTGCCGTGGCACGCTCGGCGCACTCCGAGCGGCCGCCGGTCGTGGGCTCGTGCCTGCCGTACCCTCGATGGCATGGAGAAGGACACGCAGACCGGGCCGCGGTGCTCATTTTGCGACAAAACGAACGACCGAGTGCGGAGGATGGTCGCTGGCCCGCGGGGCGTCTACATCTGCAACGAGTGCGTGGACCTCTGCAACAACATCTTCCGCGAAGAAGAGCCGCGGCAACCCGAGCCCTTACGTTGGTCCGACCTCGTGGACCACCAGCCTGCCCTGGCGGCGGTGGCCGAGGAGAAGCTGCTGAAGCCTGGGGTCGTGCTGGTCGGCACCACAAGGCGGGACGGCACGGCCCGCATAAGCGGGGTCAAGCCCTTGGTCATGGACGGACAGCTGTGGTTTTGGATGATGACCACGTCTGCCAAGGCCCTCGACCTGGGGCGTGACCCGCGCATTTCCATCAATAGCACCATCACCAGCCCCGAGCCGGCGGTCGAGGTCAAGGTGCGCGGTACCGCCGGGGCCGTCCACGACCCTGACGTCCTGGAGCGTTGTGCGGCCAAGGTGAGCACTGAGCTTGGCTGGCAACCAATCGTCGGCCGGTTCACCCTCTTCGCCATCGACATCTTCGACGTGGCCCAGATCAGTTACGACCCCGAGACCCATGGCCAGCACGTTGCACGCTGGCCCGCCGGAGTGGAGTGCGTGAGACCGCCGACAAGCCCTACGAGCCTTGGGCCCCGGTAAACAGTCCGGTAGACAGTCCGGTAGACAGTCCGGTAGACAGTACGGCGGCTGTTGCACGTTGGAGGGCGCTTAGGCCTCCGGTGCTCCCGAGCTCGGTGCAGCGGCGCCGGGCTCGGCCGCCCCGCACCCGATGAGCCGCGAGGCCCGTGGTGACGCACCGGCACGACATGGCGAACGGCGGAGCCGAGCTACCGCCATGGTTTTACGCTCCCTCTCGATGGTCGCCGCCACCGCCTGCTCAGGGCCGAGCGAACCTGACGCTCGGCACTCTCCAGCTGGTCACAGATGCCCTCGGGGTCCCGCTCAAGCTGGGCCTGGGGCCACACGAGGTCGCCCGCTTCTACGGTATGCGCTCGGCTTACCATCGGGCGGCCAGGGCCATCGAGGCCGTGACCGTCGGCCCCGGGCCGGGTGGTGGTCACGATGGCTGACGCCACTGTGGTCGCGGCAGAAGTGGCGCCCACGAAGAAGCGCGCTCCCAAGGAGAAGTTCGGGATCCCCGGCGGCTGGGCCGCCCGCCGCCCTCCCGGGGGCGCAACGCCCGCCGGCGCCAAGCTCCGCCGCGCCCGACAAGACGCTCGTGATTTCAGTCTCCCGACCAGTCGTTCGACGGCTACGGCACGACCAGGCTGTACGTACGACGGCTTCTCCTGCCCCGCCCGGCAACAACACCAACGAGCCCCCGAGCGCTAGTTTCACGCTCGGTGCGCGTGCTTTTCGTAGAGGACGAGCCGAGGCTCCGGGAGGCGCTTTGCCGGGGGCTCTCCGAGGAGGGACACGAAGTACTCGGCGCCGCCACCGGGGGCGAGGGCCTCGAGCTGGCCCTGCACCAGAGCTTCGACGTCATCGTGTGCGACATCTTGCTGCCCGAGATGAACGGGTTCCAGCTCGTACGCCGGCTCCGGGAGCGGGCCGTGTGGACCCCGGTGCTCATGCTCACGGCCAAGGACGGCGAATGGGACGAGGCTGAGGCCCTCGACGCCGGCGCCGACGGCTACCTGACCAAACCCTTTTCTTACGTGGTCCTAAAGGCGCACCTGCGCGCCTTGGCCCGGCGTGGCTCAAAGGGAAGTGCCTCGGCCGGCTCCGAGGTGCTGCGCTCGGGCGACCTCATCTTGGACCTGCGGGCACGCCGTTGCGCCCGGGGCGGGACCGAGGTGGAGCTCTCCCAGAGGGAGCTCAGCATGCTGGCCGAACTGCTCTCCCGGGCCGGCGAGGCCGTCGCCAAAGACGAGCTCATGAAAAAGGTTTGGGGGCCTAGCTTTCGGGGTGACCCCAACATCGTCGAGGTCTACATAGGTTACTTGAGGAAAAAAGTGGACCTCCCCTTCGGCCGGCACTCGATCGAGACACTTCAGGCGCCGCCGGCGGGAGGCCGCCGCCCTCGCTGCCGCCTGCCTGGCCAGCTTGCTAGCCGCGGCGTGGTCCTTGCACCTGGCCGCCGGCGACCTCTACCCCTACATCGTGGTATGGATGACAGCGCTCGCCGTGCCCGCCTGGGTAGCGGTAGGGCTCGCTTTCGCGCCGAGCCTCGGGCAGGGTGCTCGCCGGCTCGTGCGCCGCGCCGTGCCGCCTCTCGCCCTGGCCGCCACGGCCGCCGTGACGGCCGGCTTCGCCGCCTCCCCCTCGCCCATGGCCGGGACCCCGTCCCTCCTCGGCCGCCAGTCGTGGCAAGCAGTAAGCGGGCCATTATTGTCCCCCGCCGTGCGGACCGTTTACGTGGTGATCGCGGCCAACGAGGCCATGCCCGAGGCGGCAGCCATC
>DAHWQF010000567.1 GCA_027334785.1 Acidimicrobiaceae bacterium | reverse complement strand
GGGGCTACCCCCAGGCCGGCATCAGAGACCAGGGCGGCGTGGGCTGCCCCCAGGCCGGCGTCGACCTCGGCAGCGCCGGTGCTGTCCTCGGCAGCACCGACAGTGGTTCTGGTAGCGTCCGCCCCGCCTCCGCCGGCAGGGACCCAGCGCCCGGTAACAGGCTGGCCATGGGCGCTCAGTTGTACTTCGACAGCGGAGCCCGAGGCAAGCGGCCCAGCTGTCCAGCTCATCTCGCCTACACTCACCGAGCCAACCATGAGATCCTCGAGACTGCCTACGGTTGCCGTCCGGGAGGCCAAGTCGACCCCCACCACATAGCGCCTCTCTGGGACTGACCTGGCAGCGAAACCAAGCCCCCGGCGCTGGCCGACAGTGAGCAGCTCGAGCGCTTCGACCTCGCCCAATTCCTCGCCCGTGGTAGCAACCAGGCGACCGGGCCCAAGTCGGGCCCGGTCGCGAAGAAAGCTCTCGCGTCCCGCCACCTTGGAGATGAAACAGACATCCTGGCTGTCTGGCTTGGCGGCCGTGCGCAGGCCCAGTTCGCCGGCCAGGGCACGGACTTCTGCCTTGGTGAACTCACCTACCGGCAAACGCAGGTGGGCCAACTGGCTCTGGCCGAGCATGTAGAGCACGTAGGACTGGTCCTTGGCAGGGTCTCGCCCCCGGCGGAGCTGGAACACCGACCCAGCATGGGAGACGCGCGCGTGGTGTCCGGTCGCGATCGCGTCGAAGCCGACCAGGAGGGCCCGGTCTAAGAACCGGTCGAACTTGAGGTGGGCGTTGCACGCCACACACGGGTTCGGCGTGAGGGCACGCGTATGGGCCGAGACGTAAGGACGAACGACCTCGCGCTCGAAATCGCTCGTGAAGTTGAACACGTGGTGCTCGACCCCCAGCTGCTGGCACACCCGGCGGGCGTCCTCAACATCGGCCACTGAGCAACAGCCCGTATCGGACGGCCCTCCCCAAAGCTTCATGGTCGCCCCGGAGACGTCGTGGCCCTGGCGCAACAACAGTGCCGCTGCCACGGAGGAGTCGACCCCCCCAGACATGGCGACAAGCACGCGCATCAGATGGCCCCGGTTCTCCCCGCCGGCGAAGGCACACGCGTGAGGCTCGTCGTTCTGGGTGCACTCGGGCTTTCTGGGGGCACCCCCGCGTCGTTTGGCGGCGCGAAGTGCACCCGGTTCATGGTCCTGCACCCAGATGAGCCCGCGGACACCCAACCCGGTGCACCCGGCACCCCGCCGGCACCGCCCGGCACCCCGCCGGCACCGCCCGGCACCCCACCGGCACCGCCCGGCCGGCCACCGCCGGCGCGGAGCCGCTCCACGGCCTCGGGCACCGCCCGGAGGGCGGTGTGGACCTCCTCCGCGGTCGTGGTGTGGCCGAGTGTGAGGCGGAGCGCCCCCATGGCTTCGCGTTCGGAGTAGCCCATGGCCCGGAGCACGTGGCTCGGCTCCATCGCCCCGCTGGCACAGGCCGACCCCGCTGACGCCGCCACGCCGTAGGCGTCGAGGACCATGAGCAGGGCCTCGCTCTCGATGCCTTCGATCACGAGGTGACAATGGCCGGGTGCTTTGTCCTGCCCGGGGGCGGTTTCCTTAGAACCCGGTACACGGGCCAGGAGCCCGGCGCACAACTCGTCGCGAAGGGCGCGGACGCGTGCAGCCGCGCTCTCGCGCTCCGCGACAGTGGCCACGAGGGCGGCCGCCAGCCCGACGATCCCAGCGACGTTGTGGGTGCCGGCACGCCGTTCGCGCTCTTGGGGCCCACCGAAAAAGAGCGGCTCCAACTTGACGGGCCTCCGCAGAGCGAGGGCGCCGACGCCCTGTGGCCCGCCGAACTTGTGGGCGCTGATGCTCACCATGTCCGCCTGCGCGGCTAACAAAGAGACGTCGTACCAGGGGACGGCCTGGACGACGTCGGTATGGAGGACGGCACCGGGGGCCCGACGGCGGACAAGACGCGCCACCTCTTCGAACGGCTGCAGGGTACCGACCTCGTTGTTGACCAGTTGGACGGACACGAGGCTGACCGACCTGTCGAGAGCGCCCGACAGGGCCGCCAGGTCGATGACGCCATCCTTTCCTACCCCGACTACCCGGGCCTCCGCCGAGCCATGGCGTTGGGCGGCCAAGGCGGCATGGAGCACGCAGTGATGCTCGATCGCGCTCACGACAAGCGGCCCGGGCGCGGCACGCACGCGTCCGAGTAGGGCCAGGTTGGCCGCTTCGGTGCCGCCGCTTGTGAACACCACGTCCCCCGGCGTCGTACCGAGCACGTGAGCGACGATGTCGCGGGCTTCGTCGACTGCAGCCCTGGCCACGCGTGCCACCGAGTGCGAGCCGGACGGGTTGCCATAGCACCCCCCGAGCCAGGGCTCCATCGCCAGGCGAGCCTCGGGGCGAAGGGGCGTGGTGGCGGCGTGGTCTAAGTAGGCGGTCACGCCGGCGGCAACGTGGTGGGAGAGTACGGGGCGCTCTTCGGAGGCGGCGGCAAGGTGGTCGAGGGGACGCTTACCTTCGAGGTCAGCTGGCTCACCTTGGCCGGCGTCCAGATGACGGTGGAGTTGGAGAATGACCAGTCCATCACGCCTTGGT
>DAHWQF010000566.1 GCA_027334785.1 Acidimicrobiaceae bacterium | reverse complement strand
ACCACCTCCGGGGCTTCGGGGCGCTCGTCGCTCCCTTGGGCGTGAAGTACGTGGTGCTCACCAAGGCCGTCGACTGGGAGACCTACAGGTGTAGCACGCGTTCGTCCGGTGATACACTTGCACTTATGCCCACCACTCGTCCCAGGTACTTGGTGACCGAAACCGATGACCTGGCAGAGGCCCTCAATGCCGCCGCATCTCGGTGGCCCAGCTTGAGCCGCCCCCAACTACTGGTGAAGCTGGCGCTGGAGGGACATCGAGCGGCCGAGCAGGTCAATGACGACCGCAGACGCCGGCGGCTAGAAGCGCTGCACCGGCACGGCGGAATGTTGACCGGCACCTATGGGCCCGGCTACCTGCAACGCCTCCACGAAGA
This sequence comes from Acidimicrobiaceae bacterium, assembly GCA_027334785.1. Taxonomy (GTDB): domain Bacteria; phylum Actinomycetota; class Acidimicrobiia; order Acidimicrobiales; family Palsa-688; genus JAJZYO01. Next base: position 2,242 of record DAHWQF010000566.1, on the reverse strand, counting down.
ATGGCCGGCGTGATCATCCTGGACGCCAGCGTGCTCATCGCCTACCTGGACGGCGACGACGCCCAGCACACGCTCGCAGAGGAATTGCTGGCCAGAGAGATCGATGACGAGTTCGCTGCCAACCCGCTCACTTTGGCCGAGGTGCTCGTCGAGCCCGCACGCGACAGCCGGCTGGAACAGGTTCAGGCTGCGCTAGAGGACCTGGAGATCCAGGAGCTGCCCTTTCCCGCCGACACGGCGGTCAAGCTGGCTCTCCTGCGTGCGGGCACTGGGCTGAAGATGCCGGACTGCTGCGTTCTGCTCGCCGCCGAGGCCGCCGGCGCACGCGTCGCATCCTTGGACACCAGACTCTTGCGAGCCGCCGCCACGCGGGATGTACCGACCGTCGAGCGCTGATCGGAGCCCTCGACAGCCACCCTCGGAGCGCTCAGGACGACCGCGCCCGTGCAGCTCGCCCGAACTTCGCCGACCAGCTTGTCCGACCATGACGGCAAGCCGAGGGGGCGGAGCTTTGCCGACTTCTTCGGGTCGCCCTGCCTCGTAGTTTCCCCCCACCCAGCTCTGCTCCGACTGTCATGCCCGTACCGGCCCCGGGGGCAGGGGCCGGGCTCAAGGTGAGGGACTGGACATGTGAAAACTGCGGGGCGTCCCGCGACAGGGACGTCAACGCCGCCAGGAACCTCCTGGCCGAAGGTATGAAACTGTTACAAGCCGCCGGGGGACGACCGGAGGATCTAAACGCCTTGCTGACCCTCCTCGTGGGGGCACAAGGGGGAACCCTGGGAGACCAGGAAGAAGCAGGTACCGATCTCTTGCCCGAGGCGGCAGCATGACCTTGGGCAAGAGGGAGGAATCCCCGCCCTTTAGGGCGGGGAGGCGTCAAGGATCTGAGAAGATCGCGTGGCCGCCGACGCGGCGCCAACGGATAGCCGGCTGACCGTCTATCTGTGCCCACTCAAACGTCGCGCGACCGTCAGCGCCAGCAAAGCTCCACGTCATCTCCCACACTCCGTGAGCACCCTGCACAGACTTGACCCGCAAACCCGCTGGCCACGGGGCACCGGGGTCGGAGACATGCCACTCGGCCGCCGGGATGAACTCGTCGCGGATCACCTGCCAGAACCGACGGAACTCTTCGTCCGACAGCTTGTGCCGGTCGTTGGCGAAGCGCTCGGTCTGTTGGAACTTCACGCCAGGCCGCGATCGCGGGCCTCACGCTCAAGATCGGCCAGGAACTCTTCGCCGCTGTCAAAGGTCTCGACCCGACCAGCAGCGATGTCGTCTTGCGCCTGCCGCTCCATCGCTTGCCAGCGGTCGGCCCAGAACCACGCCTGGTCAGCTCGGTGCGGCAGCAACGGGTGCAGCTCGATCACGCCGTCGCTACGCTCGACGACCTCCACTTGCGCGCCCGGCTCGTCCAAATGGTAGCGGTGACGGACCTCGGCGGGCAGCGTGATCGACCCGCGGCTGGCCGAGAGCGTGACGAAATGCGAACGAACCTGCTCCGTCATTGGTCGCCATATTAGCGTCAGAACGTCGCTCTGTCGATCTGACGGTATGGCACAGCCGACCTCTCGCCGACCCACCCCCACATACACCCCATGCACGAACGTCCGAGGCTCCAGGTCCGCACCGCCAGCTCGACCTACCCTGGTCGACCTGGACGAGGGCCGGGCCGCCCGCCAGCCGGGGCCCGCTGCGCCGCGACGCCGAGCGCCTCCGCCTCTCGGCCTGGCCCGGAATCCCTCGGGCTAGGCGAGGGCTAGGCGACGAGCAGGTTGACCGCGGCCACTACCTCCAGCGGCGAGTCGACCCGTCCGAGGCGGTCGGCCGTGCCGGTTGTCGCTGGTGTGACGACCGTCAGTAACGTCCGCGCTGCCGACGGCGACCTCCCATCTGGCTTGGACTGCCTGAGAAGTACCACCCTCCCGCATGAGCCACTCGGCCTGCCGTTCGGACTTGTACAACCCATGAGCACCAAGGCACACAACCAGCCCCGCCAGCCCAATGGAGTGCCGACCGGCGGCCAATGGAGGGCCGCTCGCCGGGCCGAAGGCCTGCCATTGCCAGAGGAGACGAGCCACTTTGCTGCCACCGACAAGGACGGGTGGTCTGTCGCGCACCAAGCCGCCGCCCACGGCCGTCTGCCGGCCGGCTTCGACCGCTGGGAGCTGGCCGACAGGCATGGTTGGACGGTGGCCCACGTCGCGGCGCAGTTCGGCCGTCTGCCGGCCGGCTTCGA
>DAHWQF010000565.1 GCA_027334785.1 Acidimicrobiaceae bacterium | reverse complement strand
AAGAGATCGACACTTTGGAAGCTGCCGCTGCGGGCGGGGCCGGGGCCAGCCCGAAGGCGGCGACGGTGGCAACAGCGGCGGGTATACCGGCTAGGGAGAGGCGTCGGGCTCTCATATCTTTGCGCTCCTTTCGGTAGGTAGGTTTTGTTGGTGGGAGGTCATGTGCTTCTTCGGCGTGCCAGCCGTAACTGGACGAGGGTGAAGGCCACGATCACCACGAACAGCACGACCGCGATCGCAGCCGACGGGCCGGTCTTGTAGAAGACGAAGTTGTCTTCGTAAAGCAGGTACCCGAGCGTGGTCGTGTGACCGAGCGGGCCACCCTGGGTCATGGTGTAGAACTGGGTGAAAGCCTTCAGGGAGTCGATGGTCGTGATCACCGCGACGAAGAGCGTCACCTGCGACAGCTGGGGCAGCACGACGTGCCATACCTCGCGCAGCCGGCCGGCGCCATCGCAACGTGCTGCTTCGCGCAGTTCCTGGGACACCGTGGCGAGCCCGGCCAGGAAGATTATGACCGTGAACCCGAGGTTGTGCCAGAGAGTATAGGCAATCACTGCGGGCAGTGCCCAGGTGGCCGACTCGAGCCAGTTTTCCGTGGGCAGGCCGGCGATGTGGAGGACGCTGTCCAAGAGGCCGAACTGAGGGTTGAAGATCCATATCCACACGATCGACGTCGCCACCACGGGCGTGAAGTACGGCGTGAGGACGGCCAAGCGCACGACGCGACGGAGCAAGCCGGCGCCGGAAAGCAAAAGGGCGATGCCGAGCCCGAAAAAGACGCTAGCAGTCACCGTGACCCCGACGAAATAGACCGAGACCACGACAGCCTGCCAGAACTGCGATGAGGAAACGAGGTTCACGTAGTTGGCCCCGCCGACGAAATGCGACATAGAGGCGTTGAGGAGGTTCCAGTCGAAGAAACTGATAAAGAGGACGAATATCGCCGGCCCAACGATGAACACGACGAACACGAGGAGCGCCGGGGCCAGGTAGACGGGCGCGTAGCGGCCGCTCCTTATCAAGCTCGCCGGCCGCCGGCGCGCACGCCTCTGGCCGGACCAGCTCGGTGCGGCACGGGGCGGCGCAGGAGCGGCTTGGACTACCGTGCTCATCGCCAACGCTTTGCAACCGTTGCAGGCTCGCCTGAACGTCCCGTGAGGGCAAGCTTAACTGAGGGAAGCGGCAAAACTCCGTGACGGCCCAGGCTGTCCGTCCCTGCGCGACCGGCATACCGCACGGTCCACATCGTGGATCCCCCTTCAGTTCAACTTAGGTTCACCATCTGTTAACCTGATGTTCACCTTGGCCTGTACTATAACCCGGTGCTCGACCGTCGGCAAGGCACCCGCTCGGCTCCACCGTACGCCCTTGGGACCTGTTCCGCCGAGGAGGCCGGGCCCCTCGAAGCCGGCCCGGGTGGGTTAGGAAAGCCTAACGCCGATGCAAGTTGCTTTGCTTGCCGCCGCGCTGGTAATGGCCTTTGTAAGCGGGGCCAACGACGGAGCCACTTTGACTGCCATCGGCGCGCGTACCGGTGTTATCTCCCCCCTGTTTGGCGTCTTGGTCCTGTCGGCTTCGGTCGGGGCCATGCCGGCGCTGGCCGGTACCAAGGTGGCGACAACGCTGGCCCACGGGCTGGTTTCCTTCGAGCACTCTGGGGGGAAACCCGAGTTCTTGATAGCGGCGCTGGCAACCCTGGTCGTGGTGTTCGTCCTTTCCCGCCGGGGCCTGCCCACCAGCGTGACATTGGCACTAAACGGGGCGATCGTAGGCGTGGGCGTCGGTGCAGGGCTGAGTGTGGGCTGGTCGACGGTCGGTTACGTCCTAGCCGCCGGCCTCTTAGCGCCTCTGATCGCGGGCCTCTCAGGCTTCGCAGTCGTCCCCGCCGTGGACCGGGCACTGCGCTCGCCGTCGCGCCGCCGGCCGCGAGCCAAGCTCGTGACAGTCGTCTCTTACCTGGCCAGCGCCGGCGCCTACGGGGCCAACGACGCCCAGAAGATGGTCGCCTTCGCCGCTATAGCCACGGGCGCGGGGCTGGACCCAGTGCACGCCCTGCTCGCCACGCAAGCGGCGGTGGCCGCATGCTTCGCGGCCGGGGCCCTTTACTCGGTCCGCAGGTTGGCGGGGCGCGTTACCGAGCAGATGGTAAGGGCATCGCAGGCCGGGCCAGTGGCGGCGCTTTTCACCTCGTCGGCTGTGGTGACCGCCGCGGCCGCCCTGGGCCTGCCCATCGGTTCGACGCAATCAGCCATGGCGGGGCTCATCGGCGCGACCAGAAAGCTTGCCCCTCACCGCACTCGCGCCGAACAGGTCTTGGCCCTCGGTGGCGCCTGGGCGGCCACCTTGCCGAGCGCCGCGCTGCTCGGGGCCGTGGCTGGCCTGGCAGTGGCCGCGGCGCGCTGAGCAGGCAAAGGGAACAGCTTGGGGCTGGCCAGCCGACCCGACCACAACTAGGAAGGCCGGCATTGCTCGGCCGGCTCCCCGTTGTGGAGGTCGGCCGATGAGGAACACCCCCGGGCGTCAACTGCACCGTCTGCGGTCGTTCGTGAGCGACATGACAGGGGCGTCGTCCAACCGGCTCTTGACCACCCTGGCCGAGCACGCCTCGGTGGCACGCGACGCCATGGC
>DAHWQF010000564.1 GCA_027334785.1 Acidimicrobiaceae bacterium | reverse complement strand
TGGAAAGAGCAACGTGGGCGCCGCGTCTTTGTCGATTTCAACCAGAACGCCCCCCACAAGACGATATTCGGCGCCTGGTCCGTACGGGCGCGCCCGGGCGCACAGGTGTCCACGCCCTTTTTGTGGCCCGAGCTCGAGGCCGTCGTCCCCGCTGAGCTGACCCTCGCTACCGTGCCGGGTCGCGTGGCGAGCGCCGGCGACCCCTGGGGCGAGATGGCGGTGCGGCCCCAGTCGCTCGAGCCACTGCTCGCGCTTTATCAGCGCGACCTGGCGGCAGGCATCCCCGACGCGCCCTGGCCGCCCGTTTACCCGAAGATGCCGGGCGAACCTCCCCGGGTTGCCCCCAGCCGGGCCAAGAAACCGAAGGACTGAGGGCGCGAAGGGCGCCCGACAGGCCCAGGGGCTACGAAGGGCCTTGGAAAACACCGAAGACGGCATTCTGCGGGTCACGCAGGACGGCCGGTCTTGGGCCCGAAGCCGGCCACCATCTTGCCGGCCTTGGCGAAAAAGCCGTACCCGCCAGTCGATTCCAGCGGGCCCGCCTGTAGGGCACCCCACCCGAAGACAGCGCCATAAAAGCCCTTGGCTGCCTCCACGTCGGTCCCGATGTCTACCCACGACGGGTGCCCGGGTGGGTAGCCGTTTTTTTCAGCCATTGTTTCCTCCTCGTTGTCTTCGGTCCTGGCGCGGAAATTAGCCTGTGCCCGGTGCCGCCGCAATGGCCCCGCCTGGCTCAGCGAGGACGACGCCCCATGAAGGCCGCCACGCGTTCCCACGCCGTAGCGCCCTCGGGCGGGTCGACCTCCGGCCCGAAAGGGGAGCCCTCGGCGTTGCGGTACTCGGGCTTCAACATCCCCTGGGCTGCCGCGAGGACCGGCGCAGCCAGGGAAATGTCGAGCCGCTCGAGCTGACCGGTGGCGGCGGCCAGGTCCCAGGTGTGGGTGGCGAGCTCGGTCAGGTACATGTCCACCAGGACCGAACCCGGGTAGCTCTCGCCCCATGGCATCTTGACCTCCATCCAGAGGCGGGAGTCGTCGGACCAGGCGCTTTCCGCCTCCTGGCCCGCCCTCCGCACCTCGGCCGGGGCCTGGTCAAGCCCGACGTGGGGCGTGCCCGCCTCAGCCGGCGCCTCGCCGCGACCGAGGGCGACAACCCGGTGGGCGGCGAACACGAGATGGTCGACGAGCTCGGCAACGTCCCAGGCCGGGCATGGGCTCGGGCCGGCGAGCTGGTCTGGGCGGACCCCGGCGATGATGCCGGCGGCGTGCCCGAAGGCCCGGTACAGCTCGGGACGACGGTCGGTGGTCGTGGTCACTTGGTGCCTCCTTGGCGTCGGTGATTGTCTGCTCGCCCATGCTGAGGCCACGAAGTGGTCACCTGCTGTCCTATTTAGAGAGATTTTTGTGCCGGTCAACCCGTGCGGGCGCGGGCGCTCGCGACCGCCGCGCTAGCCAGGGTCATGACCACCGGGATGACCTCGGCAAACCTGCTCTCCCCAGCCGCGAGCGCGTTAAAGGCCTCGAAGCTGGTCAGCATGTGCAGCACGCGAGCCAGTTCGTGCGCCGCTCCCTGATCGGCCGGCACGAGGCGCGCGGAAAGGACCTCCAGCCCCTGCATGCGTCTTTCGTCGCGTGCTCTGATTACCGTCGCCACCTCGGGGTCGAGCTCTGCCAGGGCGCGTAGACGCCGCAGCACTGGCCGGTCCGCCTCCCAAAAGCGGGCGAACGCCCCCACGAACGCCTCCAAAGCCCCGACCGGGTCACCTTGGCCGAAGGCAGCGTCCAGGTGGCCCATGCCGCCGGCCCGGGCCAGGTCGTCGCAGACGGCCTCGAGGAGCCCGGTCTTCGAACCGAACTGGTAGTACACGGTCGCCCGTGCGACGTCTGCGCGCTTCGCCACCGCCTCGACCGTGAAGGCCGTGTAGTTATCAGATTCTGCGAGCAGCGCCCGAGAGGCGCTCAGCACGCGCTGGCGGGCCTGGTCGACCTGGGCCTGGCGCTTGCCGAGCTGGTAGGGGCGAGGGGACATGGGGGTTGACAGTTCCTCCTGAGGACCGTATATTGCTCAGACAAACAGTACGAATGACAATCTAGCCGGCCATGCCCGGCTGCCGAAGGAGGATAACGATGAGTGAACAAGCAGCCGCAGTGACGTCGCTCGGCACCCGAGCGCGGCGGGACAGCCAAGCGCAGAGCCGCGCCAGCTCGGGAGATGATGGAGCGAGCGCGCCGCGCCGACCCCCAGCCCGGTTGATGCGCGTGCTCAACGTCCCCATGCGGGCCGTGCTCGGCCTCCCGTTCCCCACTCCCATGGGCAGGCGCCTCATGCTCGTCCACCATGTCGGGCGCAAGACGGGCCGCCGCTACCGCCAGCCGGTGTCGTACGCGGCGATGCCTGACGGGGCCCTGCTGACACCCGGCGGAGGACGCTGGGTGCGCAACCTCACCGACGGCCTACCCGTGCACATCCAGCTCCGGGGCAGGAAGGTGCTCGCCGTCCCGGAGCTGATCTCTGACCCGGACCAGCTCCAGGAGGCCCTCGGTGCGTTCAGTGCGGCCAACCCGTTCGCCGCTCGCTTCATCCCGCTCTTGAGCGGCGGAGGCGCCAAGCCACGGCGGGAGGCGCTCGAAACCG
>DAHWQF010000563.1 GCA_027334785.1 Acidimicrobiaceae bacterium | reverse complement strand
AACCTCCCCTTCACGATCTTTTTCCTGCGAGGGTTTTTCCAAGGCATCCCGAAGGAGTACGAAGAAGCCTTCCGCCTCGAGGGAGCCGGCACATTGCGAGTCCTTGCGCGCCTGATCCTGCCGTTGTCGGTTCCCGCGCTCGCGGTAGTCTCCATCTTCATCTTCAACGCGTCCTGGGACGAGTTCCCTGCCGCGCTCACGATGCTCAACACACCCTCACGCTTCACCCTCCCGATCGGCCTGGCCGACTTCATCGGTAACCACACGACTGCCTGGGGCCCGTTGTTCGCGGCTTCGGTGATCGCGACTGTGCCGACGGTCATCGTCTTCGTCCTGTCGATGAAGTGGTTCCGAAGCGGGGTGTCCCTGGGCGGGCTCCGCTAGGAAGAGACGACAACCTCCATGGGCAGTGAACAGGTGGCGCTAGAGGGCGTCCGGGCCTTCTACAGGACCGGAGGGGATATCGCTGTGGCGGCGTTGCCCCCGGGCACTGCACGCGTCGTGGCCAGCCGTGCAACTGGAGAGGTCTTCGAAGCGGAACTTGGAAATCACGCCCACTTCGGCGGGTTGCAAGCGGGGACGTACTGCATCCAGGCCTTCGGCCCTGGGGGCACGTTGTTGGCGGAGCAACTGACCACGGTCGGCTCCCACGCTGGCGAGCGCCCGGTGCACGGCTTTGCCACCTCGTTCGTGCCCGAAAGCGTGCCGGCGGTGCTGGACTGGCTGAGGGCGCTGCGGTGCACAGTCGTGCAGGTTTACGACTGGATGGAGAGCTATTCCGCCCCTCTTGGGCCGCCAGGTGGCTGGAAGGACCCCTCGGGCCGGGATGTCTCTTTCGGTGCCCTGCAGTCGCTGGCTGTTGGCATCAAGGCGAACGGGGCTGTGGCGCACGCCTACGCGCCTATCTACGCGGTCGACCGTCCTTTTGGGGAAAAACACCCGGAACTGCTCATGTACAGGGGGGACGGGGCCGCCGAACGCCTCTTCGACAACATCGTGCTTGCCGACCCCTCCGACCCCCGCTGGCAACGCCACTTCGCCTCAACATATGGCGAGGCCGCCGACGAGGTCGGCTTCGATGGCTTTCACGTCGATAGCTACGGCTTCCCACGCGCCGGACTGGACAAGCAGGGCCGGTACGTCGACATGCGCGTCGCCTACGAGTCGTTCCTCGAGTCCTTCCGTGCTCAGCGGCCCGATGACCAGATTAGTTTCAACCAGGTCAACGGTGTCCCGTCGGGGTTGAGGTTGCCCGATGGGCCGGGGTTCCGTTACTGCGAGGTGTGGCCGCCGAACGACCTGTGGCGCCATCTGGAGGGTTTGCTCGACCGCAGCGCCGGCAAGGCAGGCTTTCGGGGCTCGGGGCCAGCGCTCGGGCGCTCGGTTATGCGCGGCTCCATTGCTTGTTACCCACCTGTGTGGGCGAGTGCCGAACCAGAGGCTCGGGAAGCGTCGCTCCGTACCGTGGTCCTCACAGAGGCTATAGCGACGTGCCTCGGTGCGAGCGCTCTCTTGTACGGGGACGCGGTCGGTGTGCTTTGCGACCCGTACTACCCGAAGCACGAACGGCTGTCGGCGGCCGAGGCCGAGACTGTCCTCGCGTGGCACCGGTTCGCTTTGGGTTGCCGCGACCTCTTCTTGGAGGGCGAGGACACGAGCTGGTACGAGATCGGTGACGAAAACGGTGCGGTCTCCGTGAGCTGGGACGGCCCGGTACGGCCAGAGCCTGTAGGCGGTGGGCTTTTCGTGCGGGTGGTCCGCTCCGACAACTTCATCGGCGTAGGTATCATCGACCTCACTGGCAGTGCCAATGGGTCGTGGTCGGAGGGAACTTCGCCGGGCAGGTGCAGGCTAGCTCACGCCCGTCTCCTTGTTGAGTCCCCAGGGGAGTGGGAGGCAGCTGTGGCCACGTTGGGGTCTGGAAGGGGCCGCTTCGTGCGCACGCCCTTCACCATCGTCAGCCACCGTGAGGGGGTGGGTGCCGAGTTAAAAGTACCGATGGTCGCGGGTTGGTCTGTCCTGCGGCTGACAAGGAAGTGACCGGCCCCAGCCGCGGGCCGTGCTGGTCATGATCTGTCACCGCCCGTACGGACGTGGGCATGCTTACTTCATTGCCCTCGGCTCCCCGGCCGGCCACGCAACTGGACCATCGGCACCAAGGAGGCTGGTTGTTGTGCAAGAGGTAGAGGACGAGCCGCTCCACCTGGAGCGGGTGGCCGCGCTCGATATCGGCAAGGCCGCTCTCGAGGCGTGCGCCAGGGTCCCGGGGAAGTCCAACCCGGCCCGGCGTGCCCAGGAGGTGCGCAGTTTCGCCACCACCAAGGCCGAGATCCTGCTCTTGGCCGCCTGGTTGCACGAGCACCAAGTGGGAGTGGTGGTGATGGAGTCGACCTCGGACTACTGGCGGGCGCCCTTCTTCCGCCTGGAGGCCGAGGGCTTCACCTGCCAGCTCCTCGACGCCAAACAGGTGAAAGCCCTCCCGGGGCGGCCGAAAACCGACCTGTTAACCGAACTACCCGAGGTTGCGAGGCAGCTCAGCGCTTGACCAACGGACGGGGCTACTACGTTGCCGGCTTGTGTTCGACGAACGTGGTGACCCGACCGACCTGAGCCGGCTGGTGGTGCCCCTGGTGGGCTCGCTCGAGGCGACTA
>DAHWQF010000562.1 GCA_027334785.1 Acidimicrobiaceae bacterium | reverse complement strand
CTCTTCGTCGGGCTCCGGGGGAACATGGCGAGTCGCCTCGGGCGTGCGGGGGACGGCACTGTCGCCGCGGTCGTCGCGGCGGCCGCGGCCCTCGACCGGCTCGGCATGCCAGAGCGGGCGGCCGAGCGCCTCTCGCCGCTGCGCTGCCTGCCCCAGGTCGGCCAGGGCGCCCTGGCGCTCGAGTGCCGGGCGGACGACGAGGAGACGCGGGCGCTGGTACTTCGCCTCAACGACGCTCCTACCCGGGCTGCGGTCGATGCCGAGCGGGCCTTTCTCGCTTTTATAGGCGGCGGCTGCGACCTGCCGGTGGCCGCCCACGCGACCCTGCTCGCCGGCGGGCTTCTCCGGCTGGAAGCCCTGCTCGCGGCGCCGGACGGGAGCGCTGTCGTGCGCCGTTCGGCCGAGGCGCCGGCCGGCGACCGCCTGGCCCTCGGGCGTCAGGTGGGCGAGGCCGTGCTGGCGGGGGGCGGGGAACAACTGCTGGCCTCGTACAGGGCCCGGGGGTGAGCCGGTTGGCCCCGGCCCCCGGCGACGTGCCCGGGCCCTGGTGGCGCCGGTGACAGGCACCGTTTACCTGGTGGGAGCCGGCCCGGGCGACGCGGGGCTCCTCACGGTCCGGGGGGCCGAGGTGCTGGCGCGCGCCAACGTGGTGGTGCATGACCGGCTGAGCGACGCTTCGCTGCTCGCTCTCGCGCCGGTGCAGGCCGAGTTCGTCGATGTGGGCAAGCAGCCCGACGACCGAGGTGACCAAGACGCCATCAACGAACTGCTGGTGGCCAGGGCTAGGGAGGGCCTTGTCGTGGTGCGGCTGAAAGGTGGGGACCCTTTTGTATTCGGCCGAGGCGGAGAGGAGGCCATGGCCCTTCGCGCCGCCGGCGTGGCCTTCGAGGTCGTACCGGGAGTCACGTCGGCCGTGGCGGCGCCGGCCTTCGCCGGCGTCCCGGTCACCCACCGGGGGCTCGCCGGCTGTTTCACGGTGGTCGCCGGCCACCGTCGTTCGGTCGAATTGCCGCCGGGGGAGGGAGGCACGAACTGGGAGGCGCTGGCTTCTGCCGGCGGGACCATCGTGGTCCTGATGGGTGCGGCGCACCGCCGCCGGTGGGCCGGCCGCCTGATGAGGGGCGGCTTGGCGGCCTCGACCCCGGTGATGGCGGTGCAGTGGGGCACTCACAGCTACCAGTCGGTGCTGCGCACCACACTCGGCGAACTGGCCGAAGCCCCCGTCGCGCCCCCGGTCACGATCGTGGTCGGCCAAGTAGCGGCGCTCGACCTTTCTTGGCGTGACCAGGGGTCCCTTGCCGGCAAGTCCGTCGTCGTCACTCGCGCCGCCCATCAGGCGGGGGCTCTCTCGGCCGCGCTCCGTGACCTTGGGGCCCAGGTGGTCGAAGCACCCTCGATCATGGTGGCCCCGCCGGCGGACGCCGGCGCGGCCCTGGCCGCAGCAGTAGGGAGGCTGCGGGCTGGCGCCTATGCCTGGGTGGCCTTCAGTTCGGCCAACGCCGTCGAGTGCTTCTTCGAACTGGTCCCCGACGCCCGGGCGTTCGGCGCGACCAGGGTGGCCGCGGTCGGGCCGGCGACGGCGGACGCCCTGCGGCGTTACCGGGTCGTGGCCGACCTGGTGGCAGAGGACCACAGCGCGGAGGGCCTGGCGGCCGCCTTCCCGGCGCCGCCAGCCGCCGGCGAGGCCCAGGGCGGGTTCAGGCACCGCGGGGTCAGGCACCGCGGGGTCAGGCACCGCGGGGTCAGGCACCGCGGGGTCAGGCACCGCGGCTCGGGCCACGCCTCCGGGTTCGCCCGCCGCGGGCCACGACCGCGCCGCCGCTTCTCACGACCGCGGCGTCTTGCTCCCTCAAGCCGCCGGCGCCCGCCCGGCGCTCAGGCGCGGGCTCGAGGCGCTCGGTTGGCGGGTCGAGACGGTCGAGGCCTACCGGACCGTCCCTCGCCCGCTTCCGCTGGAGTTGCTCAGCGCCGCCGGAGGGGCCGACGCCATCTGCTTTGCCTCCCCCTCGGCTGTCACGAGCTACCTCGACCAGGCGGAGGCGGCCGGCGCCAAGGTGCCGCCCGTTGTCGCATGCATAGGAGGGACGACGGCGGCAACGGCACGTGAGCGCGGCCTGGAGGTCGTTGCCGAGGCCTCGGAGCACACTGCCGGCGGGTTGGCCGCGGCCCTTGCCGGCGCCATGTCCAAGCCGAAGAGGTGACCCGTCTCGCAGGGCCAAGCGAAGGGGATCGGGGCGCAACGCCAGCTGCACCGAGTTTCGTGGTCGCAACGCCTGCTGCACCCAGGATGCCGACGCAGTGGCCTTCTGGGTGCAGTGTGCCAAACTGGGTGCACATTCCGGCGTTATTACGATGCCGACTGCGCCCTGAAAGCAGATCCGCACCGAGAACCGGCGACCCTATCCCCACTAGCAGCTTCGGGCCTCTGGCCGCAGCGCCTGGCCGGCGCCCCTGGCCGGCGCCCCTGGCCGCGACGCCTAGCCCGAGCGCCTGGCCGGCGCCCAGCGGGACCGGGACCTAGCGGCCCGCCGGCACCTCTTCGCCGGCACGGGATGACGCCGGCACCTGCGCCTCGACCTGCCGGCGGGCCCCGCGGGTAGCCGAAAACGCCGCCGCTAGGGCCATGACTGCAACGGACACGTAAAACGCCGTGTGC
>DAHWQF010000561.1 GCA_027334785.1 Acidimicrobiaceae bacterium | reverse complement strand
CAGCAGGACAACTTCACCACCCACGTCGTGCAGCTGCTCCTCTTGTTCTACGTCGCCCCGCCACTACTGGCCGCTGGTGCCCCGCTCCGCCTGGCGCTTCTGACGAGCCGGGGCCGCACCGAGCGCGCCTTGCTCCACGCCCTGCATAGCCGTCTGGCCAAGGTGTTGTCGCACCCACTGGTGGGCTTCGTGGCGGCCGTCGCCACCTTGTACGTGTACCTCCTCACACCCGTCTACGCCGCCTCGGAGCGCCACCCGTTGCTGCTCGCCTATGCGCAAGTGCAGATCTTGGTGGTGAGCAGCCTGTTGTGGTGGGCGGTGGTGGGGCGCGACGCCCTCCCGCGGGTGCTCGGGTTCGGGTGGCGGTTCGCGCTCGTGTTCGGTTCCATACCCTTCGTAGGGTTCCTCGGGGTGGGCATCGCGGCCGCCACGTCCCCCCTCTACCCGGCCGGCAACACCCTCGTCGACACCCACCAGGGCGGCAACGTCTTTTGGGGCCTCGGGGTGCTGTTCGTCGTGGCGATGGCCACCTACCTGTTTGTGGAGTGGGCCCGCGAGGAACAACGGCGGGCCGAACAGCGCGACCGCCAGCTCGATGCCGCCCTGGCCGTGGCGCGGTCGATAGCCCTGCCTGCCGAGGAGGGCGGCAGCGCCGGCGAGGGTGGCCGCAGGGGCGGAGATGCTCCCCGGAGCCGCCTGGCCCCCGGCTAGTGCTCATTGGCCCGGCTCGTGTTCATCCGCCCGGCCAGGGCTCCATAGCGGCGGCGAGGTCCAGCGCCGCAAGTTCGCTGCCCGGGGCGCTCACCTGGTAGACGTCGTGCCCCACGTACCAGATCACGGCCGCCGTCACCGCCGTCCCCGCCTGGGCCCCCCCCGCCACGGTCACCGTGACGACGCCCTGGGTGGCTTGCGGGAGGCTGTGGCCGGCCAACCATGAGGCGAGCTTCGCAGCCTGAGGGGTAGGCGTGACAGTACCGCCCTGGTTGAGGACCTGTACCTTCCACGTCCCCGTGCTCCAGCCCACGGCCGGCCCCTGAGCGGTGCTGCAGATCGTGGCGGTCGTGCCCGTAAGGCTCAGGGATTTTTGCGGGCCGGCGCAACCCGTGAGCGCCGACCCGAGGTACGAAACAGCAGCTTGGGTGGAGTCGACCGGGGTGGTCGAGAAGGTGCCGAGGTCCGAGGACGGGTTGGCCGCCGCCGGTCCGAGGTCGGGGCTGTTGACCGGTTCGGGTTTGGGGGTGGCGATGAGCGTCACCGAGTAGCTCCCGTCCAGGCTCTTGTTGGCTTCTGCGGAAATGGCGGCAGCCGTGGTGGCGGGCAGGGTGGCGGGCGCTTCCATGCCCGAAGGAGGCGGCTGGAGTGCCTCCATGGCCTGGTTGACTATGGCCGGGAAGCGCCGGGGCGCCGTCGTAGTGCTCGTGCTCCTGGTCGTGGTCGTGTTGGCCGTCGTGGTGCTCGTGGTGGTGCTCAAGGTCGTGCTCGAGGTCGTGGTTGTCGTCACCGCCCTGGTCGTGGTCGTCGTCGCCGCAGTGGTCGTCGTCGCCGCCCCGGTCGTGGTGGTAGCGGCCACCGTTACGGGCACCGTGGTGGCGGGCGTGGTGGTGGCACGAGGAGCGGTGGTGGTAGGGGTGAGCGCCTCGGGCGAGTGGCGGCCGCCCCCACAGCCGGCCAGGGCGGTTGTCAGGACAGCCGCAGTCGCGGCCGAGACAGCCGCCCGGGGGACATGCCGGCGCCTCACGCGCCCATTAGACCAGGCTGCTCGTTCTAGTAGTAGAAACCGCACCCAAGTGGTGGCGGCCCCGTCCGGGTCAGCAGGCCCCGTCCGGGTCAGCAGGGCCTGCCCGGGTCAGCAGGAGTAGTCGCCGTCATACTGGCCAGCGGCGAGCTGGACAAGGCTGACCGGCCCGCCGGCGAAGCTCCTCGCCGAACACCACCGGTTGGGATGGGGTGTGGCCATCCCGGTGGGGTACCAGGCGCTTGTGCCCGGGACGTAACCGCCGGTGATGATGTCCCACATATAGGTAGTCGAGTAAACGGCCACCCAGAGGTGCATCGAGTGCAGGGCGGCGATGGCGCCTGCGATCAAGCGGGCGTTGTCGCGCTGAGAAGCGAGCCAGTTGGGGCCGGTTTCCACGTCAAGCCACCAGGTCTTGCTGGTGGCCCCGCGCGCTTGGGACGAACGCACCGAGAACCGGGCCGTGTTGTAGCCATAGTTGTAGGACTCGCAGTAGAGGTTGCCGCGCGCGCACCTGCCCGCCGGCCCCCTCTGCCATTCGGCGGCGTTGGAACCACGCGGTGCGTTGAGGTTGATATAGGTCGTCAAATTGTCTCCTGCCCAGCGCGCTTCACGGCCAAAGCAAGGGTTTCCCGTGAACGCCCACCCGCCGTTCACCCCGACGACCGCCACTTTGGCTTTTGGCGGCAGCGGGCCTCCGCATTGTGGCCACGAAATGTCGTAGCCCCTGGCCCCCGAGGGGTACGCCTCCGGGCCGACTAATTGCTTAGGCGCGGTGGTCGCGCTGACCGGCTTTTTGGCCCGGGGTCTTGTTTTCGGCTTCGGTTTGGCCTTCGGCTTCGGCGATGGCGTGGTCTTTCGCGTGGTCGTCCTCGTCGTGGTCGTCCTCGTCGTGGTCGTCCTCGTCGTGGTCGTCCTCGTCC
>DAHWQF010000560.1 GCA_027334785.1 Acidimicrobiaceae bacterium | reverse complement strand
CATAGCGTCGCCTCCTGTGCCGCTCGATGGCCGAAGGGGCTCTCCCCCCCAGTGGACTGGTCCTAGGCTCGCGCGGCCGGGGGGGGTCACGGTAGGGTCGGACGGCCCGACCTGCGAGGACCTTAGGCGGTAGTGCCGGAGTGGCGGGGCCGCCCAAGATGTAAGGCGGACCTAAGCCGGACCTAAGCCGAGCAGTGATCGGGGAGTCGCCGATGAAGGGCATGGAAGCGGTCAGGCTCTCCGATAGCAGGGCGCCGCGCGTCGTCTCAGGGGAGCGAGGTGGCCGCCGGCGCCACCTGTTGGCGGCGGGCCTCCTCGCCCTTTGGGGGCCCGGCCTGGTGGTGATGCTCGCCGACACCGACGCCGGCAGCTTGGTGACGGCCGCCCAGTCGGGCGCTCGCTGGGGCTACGCCATGGTGTTGCCCCAGTTGGTCCTCGTTCCGGTGCTCTACGTGGTCCAAGAGATGACCGTAAGGCTCGGGCTGTTGACCGGCAAAGGTCAGGGGACGTTGATCCGCGAGCACTTCGGGCGGCGTTGGGCGATGCTGTCAGTGGGCACGCTGTTCCTCTCGGCGACAGGGGCGCTCGTAACGGAGTTCGCCGGGATAGCCGGGGTGGGGGAGATGGTCGGCTTGCCCAAGGACTTGACGGTGAGCGTCGCGACCGTCGTCCTAGTGGGCGTGGCCATGACCGGAAGTTACCGCCGGGTCGAGAGGGTGGCGGTCATGGTCGGGCTGGCGGAGTTGGCGCTCGTGCCAGCAGTGGTGCTGTCGCACCCGAGCATGGGAGGACTGGCGGCAGGCCTTTCGCGCCTGCCGTTCGGCCATGGCTCCTACGTCTACTTGCTGGCTGCCAACGTCGGTGCCGTGATCATGCCGTGGATGGTCTTCTACCAGCAGGGCGCCATCATCGACAAGCGCCTCCCGGCCAGTGCGATGCGAGCGGAGCGCCACGATACCGCGGTGGGGGCGGTCTTGACCCAAGCGGTCATGGTCATGATGGTGCTGGCGCTCGCAGCCACGCTCGGCGGGCATGGCGATGGCGGTGGGCTCGGCACGGTGGGCGAGATCGCCGGCGCTCTCGCCCCCTACATCGGTGGGCTGGCGTCGAGGCTCTCGATCGGCCTGGCGGTGCTCGGGGCCGCCCTCGTTGCTGCCCTGGTGGCATCGCTGGCGGGGGCGTGGGGGCTCGCGGAAGTGTTTGGCTGGGACCACAGCTTGAACGAGAGGCCAAGCCGGCGTTCTGCCAAGTTTTACCTCGCCTACGCCATGGCGCACGTGGTGGGTGCCGGCCTCGTGCTCGCCAGCATCGACCTCGTCGGCCTCGTCGTCGACGTGGAGGTGATGAACGCCCTCCTCCTGCCCATCGTGCTCGGCTTCCTGCTGCTGCTCGAGACGAGGGCACTGCCGGTGCAGGATCGGATGCGGGGCTTCCGCCGGTTCACGGTGACAGCCGCGTGCTTGGTAGTCATGGGTTTTGGTGTCTATATGGTGCCCGTGCTGCTCACCCACTGAACCCAAAGCCGAGGGGTGAGCAGCGCGTGGGCATTCTTTGCGTACGTCTCTTATGCGGCCAGCCCGATGGCGGCGATCAGCACTACTACCAGGTAGGCGGTCGCCAGCTTGACGAGCAGCGAGGCCAAGCCAGGGCGCCAGGCCAGGAGAGCCGCGGCGCCGGCGATGACGACTGAGAGCAGGGCCACCGCGGCGCCGACCAGTGCCGCTGCCCTGCCCCCGATGGACAACAGGCCGCCGGTCGCGAGCGCTCCCATCGCGAGCGTGGAAGCGCTCGAGGCAGCCGCGAGCTTCCCGTGGCCCCAGACGACGGGTGCCATCGGTACCCCCGCGGCGGCGTAGTCCTCCCGGTAAAGCGTCGCGATCGCCCAGATATGGACGGGCACCCACGCCGCTACCATCGCCCCTATTAGCAGTGCCGGCAGCGACACTGGCACGGCAACCGCGCCATAGCCGGCCCAGAGCGTGAGAGGGCCTACAGCGCTCCCGAGGACGATGCTCCATGGCGTGGTTCGCTTGGTGAGGGCGCTGTAGACGACCACGTTGTCGAGGAGAGCAAAGGCAAGGAACAGCAGGGGTATGGGGCCCAGCGCCGCGGCGAGGCCGAGCCCAGCTCCCGTCAGGGAAGCACCGAGGGCGACGGCGCTCCGGGTGCTTATCCGCCCGCTCGGGAGCGCGCGGCGGGCTGTGCGCGCCATGACGGCGTCGATGTCACGGTCGAGAAGGTTGGTCCAGCACTCGGCACCGGCAGAGAGCAGCGCTACAGCCATGGCTGCTCCCGTGAAGCGCCAGAACGGTGTGGCGCCCGTGCGCGCCGCGGCGAGCACGCTGCCAGTGAAGGCGACCAGTACGAAGGTGAGGTCGATATGGGGCTTCACGAAGGCCAGGTACGTTCGCAGCCCCGCGCTTGACGGCTCGGCCTGCAAGCCGGCCGTGCGCCTCCGAGGGGAGACCTGGAGCGACGCCATACGACAATCGTGAGGGTAGCTGTACAGTGCGAAGCAGGGCCGAAGGTCCCAAGCGCTGGCGTACAAGGTCACACGGGAGCTCGAAGGGGCCCGCTCCGCTGGCGTTAACTGCCGGCCGTGGGAGCGTCGCTGTCGCCGGCGCTCACCAGGACATCAAATAATCGTCGCCGCATCACATCTCCTT